>NZ_JABWRU010000020.1:0-87487 GCF_014269165.1 Pseudomonas sp. SWRI68
TTTCGATCGGAGCACTTCCACCACTACCTGGCTCGATCAACTCATTGAAACTCAAGGAGTTTTTCGTTCCGACTACGCTGGAAGTGGGGCGCATTATAAGGGGATTCGAAATCGCGTCAACCCTTAATGTTCATTAAAGTGAAATAACCGCAGAAAAGACCGCATCAAGGCTGACAGGTGCCCGCCATTACCCTTTCGGCGCCTATGAGATCGAGCGCCGCCCGCGCGGCGCATCGCGACGCAAGGCCGCTCCTACATTTGTTTCGGGCCAGTTATTCCAGAGGCATTGGCGCGCGACCCCTTGGTGTTCGCCTCAATATCGCGTCGTACGAACAAGGCGGTCGCGCGCAAATGGCACAGGCCTCACTGGTCCGAAACAAATGGAGCGACGGTTCGGCGCCCCCCGCAACGAGCATAGCCCCTACGAAGCCACTCTCCCCCGCCGCCCCACCAACCGCGGCACGCGCCGCGCCACTGCGGGAATCCGCAATACCATCAGCAAACCACCAATGCCCGCATAGATAGCCCACTCCCGCAGGTCCGAGCGCACAATCCACAGAAAATGCAGCAACCCCAACCCCAGAATCACATACACCAGCTTGTGCAGCTTTTTCCAACGGGCGCCCAACCGCCGCTGGCTGTACCGATTGGAGGTGACCGCCAGGGCCAGCAAACCAAGAAAACCCAGCGCACCCACAAAAATGTAGGGCCGCTTGCGTAGCTCGACAGCCAACTGCCCCCAGTCCAACCCCAGAATAAAGAACAGATAACAAAGGATGTGCAGCACGATATAAGCAAAACACCACAACCCCAGCTGCCGGCGCACGACGATCCAGCCCGACCACCCGGTCAGCCGCTGCAACGGCGACATGCTCAACGTCACCAGCAAGAACGTCAGCGCACCCAAACCCAGCCGGTCCATCAGGATCTTGCCCGGGTCAGGCCCCAGCAGGCTCATCGCCGCTTCATACAACCACCAAAGCGGCAACGCGCCCCCCACTATAAAGATGGCCAGGCGCAACCAGGGATAACGCATCAATAGTTCTTCCGCAGGTCGAGGCCGGTATACAGCGACGCCACCTCATCGGCGTAGCCATTGAACATCTGGGTCTGCCGCACATTGGGGCTGAACAGGCCACTGGGTAAACGGCGTTCACGCGCCTGGCTCCAACGCGGGTGATCGACTTCCGGGTTGACGTTGGCATAGAAGCCATACTCGTCTGGCGCCAGCCCCTCCCAGGTGGTTTGCGGCTGCTCGGCCACCAAGCTGATACGCACGATCGACTTGATGCTCTTGAACCCATACTTCCACGGCACCACCAGCCGCAGCGGCGCGCCATTCTGGTTAGCCAGCTCGCGGCCATACATGCCCACCGCCAGAATCGCCAAGGGGTGCATCGCCTCATCCAGGCGCAACCCTTCTCTATAAGGCCAGTCGATCAAGGCAAAGCCTGAGCGCTGCCCGGGCATATGCTCCGGGTCCTTCAACGTCTCGAATCGCACGTAGCGCGCTTTCGATGTCGGCTCTACCTGTTTGAGTACCTGCGCCAGCGGGAAGCCAAGCCAGGGGATGACCATTGACCAGGCCTCGACACAGCGCAACCGGTAGATGCGCTCTTCGAGCTGATACGGCTTGACGAAGTCTTCGAGGGCATAGCGCCCTGGCTTACCAACCTCGCCATCGACCACCACCGACCACGGCTCGGTCTTCAAGCTATCGCCATTGGCCGCTGGGTCGCCCTTGTCAGGCCCGAACTCATAGAAGTTGTTGTACTGGGTCGCATCTTTGAACGGGGTGATGGCCTCACCCTTGACCGTTACCGCCTGCCATTGCGTGGCAGCAAGCTTGTCGCTGAACCAGCCTGGTGCGGCGCCCGCCTCGACATCAGCGTAACGGCTGGCCTCGGCCGCATGCGCCAGGCCTGGCAGTGCGCCCAGGGCTAGCCCTGCCAGCGAACCACCGAGCAAGCTGCGACGAGAGAGATAGAGACCTTCGGGGGTGATCTCCGATGCATTGCACTCGGACGACCTGGGTAGCTTGATGAGCATGGACGGCTCCACAGCACTGGATAACGGATGTACCAGTAAGACTATGGAGCCGGAGGGTTATTCCATCATTAAATCATTGTCACGACTTACGACGGCGAGACCGCAGCAGGAACTGGATCGGCCCAGACGCCGCGTAGGCAAGGAAGATCAGCAGCAGAATGCGGGGCGGGTCACTGAAGACCACCGCGAATACCAGCACCACAGCCAGGATAGCCACAAACGGCACGCGCCCTTTGAGGTCGAGCTCCTTGAAGCTGTTGTACTTGATGTTACTGACCATCAGCATGCCCGCAGCCGCAACCAGCAGCGCCACCAGGAACGACAGCTTGGAGCCCTGGATGCCGTAGTCACTGAAGGCCCACACGGTACCTGCAACCACCCCGGCAGCCGCGGGGCTGGCCAGGCCGATGAAGTAACGCTTGTCGGCGGTACCCACCTGGGTGTTGAAGCGCGCCAGCCGCAGAGCGGCGCCCGCCACATAGATGAAGGCGACCATCCAGCCGACCTTGCCCATGTCGCCCAGTGCCCAGCCAAAGGCCAGCAGCGCCGGGGCCACACCGAAGGCGACCATGTCCGACAGCGAATCGTACTCGGCGCCGAAGGCGCTCTGGGTGTTGGTCATGCGTGCTACACGGCCATCAAGGCCATCGAGCACCATGGCAACGAAGATAGCGATGGCGGCGAAGGCGAAGTACTTGCTTGCCTCGCGCGGGTCACCGGCGCTCAGCGCACTCTGCGCGCTCATCGAGTTGATGATGGAATAGAAGCCGGCGAACAGGTTGGCGGTGGTGAACAGGTTGGGCAGCAAATAAATGCCGCGATGCCGGACCTTGCGCCCTTCGGCGTCATGGCCTTCTTCAATGTGCTCATCGACAGGTAGCAGGCTTTCGGCGTCGGAGGGCTTGTTCGGCTCTTCGGGACGTTCGCTCATGTAGGGTACCTTGCAACAGGGTGGAATATGTTCGACACGGGCCTGCGAAACAGGTTCTGACGGCAGGCCACTGGTCTGCTTTATACCAGATGCCGGCTGCCTAAACGAAAAAACGCGGCCGAAGCCGCGTTTTTCATGTTGCGAGAAACTTAGTTCTTGGCTTTGTCGACGATCTTGTTCGCCGAGATCCAAGGCATCATCGAGCGCAGTTGCTCGCCGATGACTTCGATGCCGTGGGCAGCGTTGTTGCGGCGCTTGGCGGTCATCGATGGGTAGTTGGTGGCACCTTCGGAGATGAACATCTTCGCGTACTCGCCGTCCTGGATGCGCTTCAGAGCGTTGCGCATGGCCTTGCGGGATTCTTCGTTGATGACTTCTGGGCCGGTGACGTACTCACCGTACTCGGCGTTGTTCGAGATCGAGTAGTTCATGTTGGCGATGCCGCCTTCGTACATGAGGTCAACGATCAGCTTCAGCTCGTGCAGGCACTCGAAGTAGGCCATTTCTGGCGCGTAGCCCGCTTCGACCAGGGTTTCAAAGCCGGCTTTGACCAGCTCGACGGTACCGCCACACAGAACAGCCTGCTCACCGAACAGGTCGGTTTCAGTCTCGTCCTTGAAGGTGGTTTCGATGATGCCGGTACGGCCGCCACCGACGCCTGCAGCGTAGGACAGCGCAACGTTCTTGGCGTTGCCGGAAGCGTCCTGGTAGATAGCGATCAGGTCAGGGATGCCGCCGCCTTTGACGAACTCGGAACGCACGGTGTGGCCCGGGGCTTTCGGCGCGATCATGATCACGTCGAGGTCGGCACGCGGAACAACCTGGTTGTAGTGGATAGAGAAGCCGTGGGAGAAGGCCAGGGTGGCGCCTTTCTTGATGTTCGGCTCGATCTCGTTCTTGTACAGAGCGCCTTGGAACTCGTCCGGGGTCAGGATCATGACCAGGTCGGCAGCAGCGACAGCGGTAGCCACGTCGGCAACTTTCAGACCGTGGGCTTCGGCCTTGGCAACGGTGGCCGAGCCTTTACGCAGACCGACGGTAACGTCTACACCGGAGTCTTTCAGGTTGCACGCCTGGGCGTGGCCTTGGGAACCGTAACCGATGATGGCGACTTTCTTACCCTGGATGATGGAAAGGTCGCAGTCTTTATCGTAGAAAACTTTCATGAAAATACCCCTGGTTATATCTCGGCCCCTGCGGAGCCATCGCTAATTTTTGAATTTAGATGCTGAGCACTTTGTCGCCACGGGCAATGCCGGTGACGCCACTGCGCACGGTTTCGAGAATCGATGCGGTGCCGATGGCCTGGATGAAGCTGTCCAGTTTGTCGCTGGTGCCGCTCAGTTGCACGGTGTACACACTGGCGGTCACATCGACGATCTGGCCACGGAAGATATCCGTGGTGCGCTTGATCTCGGCGCGCTGGGCTCCGGTGGCCTTGACCTTGACCAGCATCAGTTCGCGCTCGATATGAGCGCTTTCCGACAGGTCGACAAGCTTCACCACTTCGACGAGCTTGTTCAGGTTCTTGGTGATCTGCTCGATCACTTCGTCATGGCCAACGGTGGTCAGCGTCAGACGCGACAGGG
This sequence comes from Pseudomonas sp. SWRI68, assembly GCF_014269165.1. Taxonomy (NCBI): domain Bacteria; kingdom Pseudomonadati; phylum Pseudomonadota; class Gammaproteobacteria; order Pseudomonadales; family Pseudomonadaceae; genus Pseudomonas; species Pseudomonas sp. SWRI68. The sequence continues at coordinate 4,570 of NZ_JABWRU010000020.1, forward strand.
TCGGGTCTTCGGTCGGCGCCACGGTCAGGCTTTCAATGTTGTAGTTACGCTGGGAGAACAGGCCAACGACGCGAGACAAGGCACCGGGTTCGTTTTCCAGCAGCAGGGAAATGATGTGCCGCATATCAGGTACGCTCCGTCTTGCTCAGCCACATGTCACGCATCGAGCCATCCTTGATCTGCATCGGATAGACGTGCTCGGTACGGTCAACCGCGATGTCGATGAACACCAGGCGGTCCTTCATCGCAAACGCCTCTTCCAGCTTCGGCTTGAGGTCCTTCAGGCTGGTGATGCGGATACCCACATGGCCATAGGCCTCGGCCAGCTTGATGAAGTCAGGCAGCGACTCGACATAGGAGTGCGAATGACGGCCGTTGTACGCCATGTCCTGCCACTGGCGGACCATGCCCAATACACCGTTGTTCAGGTTGACGATTTTTACCGGCAGGCCGTACTGCATGCAGGTAGACAGCTCCTGGATGTTCATCTGGATACTGCCTTCGCCAGTGACGCACGCCACGTCCTGATCCGGGAAGTTGAGCTTGACGCCCATGGCCGCCGGGAAACCGAAGCCCATGGTGCCCAGGCCACCGGAGTTGATCCAGCGATTCGGCTTGTTGAAGCGGTAGTACTGCGCCGCGAACATCTGATGCTGGCCAACGTCGGAGGTGACGAAGGCATCGCCCTTGGTCACTTCGCACAGGGTTTCGATCACGGTCTGCGGCTTGATGACGCTACCGTCCCCTTTGTTGTAAGGGAACAGGTCGCCATCGCCACGCCACTCGTCGATCTGCTTCCACCAGGCTTCTGCGGCGGCCTTGTCAGGCTGCTCGCCGATTTCCTTGAGGATGCCGAGCATCTCGTTCAAGACGCTGTCGACCGGGCCCACGATAGGCACGTCGGCCTTGATCATCTTGGAAATCGACGCAGGGTCGATGTCGATGTGGATGATCTTGGCATTCGGGCAGAACTTGGCCGGGCCGTTGACCACGCGGTCATCGAAGCGCGCGCCGACGGCGAAGATGACGTCGGCATTGTGCATGGCCATGTTGGCCGTGAAGCTGCCGTGCATGCCGAGCATGCCGACGAACTGACGGTCAGTACCCGGGTAGCTACCCAGACCCATGAGGGTATTGGTAACCGGCAGGTTCAGCGACTTGGCGATTTCGGTCAGGGCTTCGGAGCCACCGCCGAGGATCACGCCACCACCGGCATAGACGATGGGGCGCTTGGCAGCCAGCAGCATCTCGGCGGCCTTGCGGATCTGGCCGGAGTGGCCACGTACCGCCGGGCTGTAGGAGCGCAGCTTGACCTTCTTCGGATAGACGTACTCGAACTTCTCGGCCGGGTTGGTCATATCTTTTGGAATGTCGACCACGACCGGGCCGGGACGGCCGGATTGCGCCAGATAGAAGGCTTTTTTCAGAACTTCAGGGATCTCGGTGGCGTTCTTGATCATGAAGCTGTGCTTCACGATCGGCCGCGAGATACCGATCATGTCGGTTTCCTGGAAGGCATCGGTACCCACCATGGTGCTAGGCACCTGGCCGGAGAGGATGACCATCGGAATCGAATCCATGTAGGCGGTGGCAATGCCGGTGATGGCATTGGTCGCACCCGGGCCGGAGGTTACCAGCACCACACCGGCCTTGCCGGTGGCACGGGCGTAGCCGTCCGCCATATGGGTCGCAGCCTGTTCGTGACGAACCAGGATGTGTTCGACTTCCGGTTCCTTGAACAGGGCGTCGTAAACATGAAGAAGAGCACCGCCAGGGTACCCGTAGATGTGCTTAACGCCTTCGTCACGCAAGAAGCGGACGACCATCTCAGCGCCAGATAAAAGCTCCACGTTGTTCACCTCTAAAACGCCAGAATACCGTCCCTAGTGGACGGGTCTTAATAGGTTTACTGCCAAGCAGAGCACGAGCGAACGTCAGCACTGACTGAGCAAGTATTGGGAGCGCCCCAGAGTGTTGCGGGGTTTTCCCACCCAGCGCGAGGTAACGCGTTGCGGGGTGTTACAGGTCGGCGCGGGTGTGCGCCTCATGATCTGCTTAGCGGGTCTGCTTCTGGCAGTCCCTCTACAGCGGAAGTTGGATTCTTGTGATTTGGCGGCTACAAGTCAAGAAAAATTATTGCCAATTTTTCCTCAAGATGAATTCCTGCCACCACTAAAAAGGATAGCAGCAGCAGAATTAAGAAGATTTCCATAAAAAAGGGCCACAATCTGCGGCCCTTGAAGGAAAAAGAGAAGAAATCAGGCTCAAGCAGCGATCAATTGATCGAACTCTGCTAGCAGGCGCCGTAGCTCGCGACTCTGCTCCGGGCGATCGGTGAACACCGTTTCGGCCATTACCAGAATGCCCGATGCGTTAGGCAGCGGCTGGCCGAGCTCGATGATGATCTTCATGCGCGGCAGGAAGATCCATTGCAGCCACTGCTCCAGGCTCATGGTGTCGACCGCGAAGGGCACGGTGCTGGCCAGCGCTTCATCGCTGGGCGGCTCATCGTCCCACCAGCCCTGCACCTTCAGTTCACGCTCGATCAGCAGCAGGTGGTCGGCGATGTCCAGAATGCGTTGCTCGATCATTACGAGTTCACCCGTGCCTTCTGCCGCGCCAGCGCCGCACCGGCACTGTCACCTTGCTTCTCGCGGGCCTGGGCGATGGTGTTCCACAGTTCGGCCTGCAGGTCAGGGCGGCCATTGGCATAGGTCAGGGCTCGGCGGGCCAACTGCTCGGCCTGCGCGGCATCACCCTGGGCCAGGCGCACCTGGGCCAGGCGGAACAGCACCTGCGGTTCGCGCGGCGCGATACGCTGGGCACGCTCCAGGCTCGACGAAGCACCATTGAAGTCGCCACTGCCCTGTTGTTGCTGGGCAGTGGTCAACAGCGCCAGCACTGGCCCGTCGAGCTGTTCATCGGCAGACAGCCCACCGGCTGCGGCAGTGCTACGCGGAATACCGGTCGGCGCGCTGCTGGCTTTCACCGGGCTGTTCATCGACGCGATGTCGAACGGTTCGTCGGCAATCGGGTTGGGGTTGGTGGTCATCGGCCCGGTGGAGACCGGGCCAGGGGTAATCGGCATGGCGCTGATCGGTGCCGCCCCATTGGCGGCCGGGAACGTCTGGATGCCCGAGGCACCGGCACCCTGCGGAATCATCACAGTCACGCCGGAGTCCTCAGGCAGCGTTTGCGCTTGTGAGGTGCCGCTGTTCATGCCAGCCGCCGAGCGGTTGGCCGTTACGCGTTCACTGTTGGACACGCGCGTGCTCGAGTCGACCACCGGGATATTGCCACGCTGGACGCTGGAGCAACCCTGAAGCACAACCAACGCCGTCAAGGCAGGAAACAGCCACTTATTCACTTCACACCTCATCAATGCAGCTCGCGCTTAATTCATCCAGCCTTTGACCCAGTCCATGACCGATTCTGCCGGATTCTGCTCACCGCCACAGGTTGCCCCGGCGGGCGGTTCGCTGCCGCGAATATACGGCATCTGCACCGCTCCCGGACAGCTGCCATCAGAACCTTGCCCGCTGTACGGGTCGATCCAGGCTTGCACGATGTTGTCCGGCTGCGGCATGTCCAGCGGCAACGGGTCGGCCTTCTTCATGAAGCTGGTCCAGACCTGCAGGGCGCCAGTGGCACCGGTGAACGGCGTCTTGCCGTTATCGTCGCGGCCCATCCACACCACCGCCAGCAGGTCCTGGCTGAAGCCGGAGAACCAGCTGTCACGCGAGTCGTTGCTGGTACCGGTCTTGCCGGCCAGGGTGAGCGAACGCGGCAACACGTTGTACACCGAACGGCCGGTACCTTCGCGCATCACCCGTTGCATGGCGTTCTGCACCAGGTAGATGGAACCCGGGTCGAAGGTTTGCTGAATCTGGAACGGGTAGCGCTTGAGCGGTTCGCCCTCGGCGGTCAGCACGCTGCGGATACCGCGCATCGGCGTGTTGAAACCACCGTTGGCAATCGTCTGGTACATGGTCGCGACCTGCATCGGCGACATGCCACCGGCCCCCAGCAGCATCGCCGGGAAGGCTGGCCAATCGACATTCACGCCCAGCCGACCAATGGTCTTGATCACATTGGGCACGCCCACTTCCAGGCCGAGCTTGGCCGTCGACAGGTTGTAGGAGTTGGCCAGGCCCTGGTACAGATAAATGGTGCCATGGGGCCGGCGGTCATAGTTCTGCGGGCGCCAAACCTGGCCGTTGGCCCCTTTGACCGAGAACGGCTCGTCCTGTATCCAACTGGTCAGGGTGTATTTGCTGGGCTGCTCCAGGGCGGTCAGGTACACCGCCGGCTTGACCAGCGAACCGATCGGCCGCACTGCGTCGATGGCCCGGTTGAAGCCGGCAAAGCCCGACAGACGGCTGCCGATCAGCGCTTGGACTTCCCCGGTTTCCGGGTTGGTCACGACCATCGCCGACTCGACCTCATCAGCCCCCTTGCGCCCGGCCAGGCGCTTGAAGGTCTCGTTCATCGAGGTTTCGGCCTTCATCTGCAGGATCGGGTCGAAGCTGGTGAAGATACGCAGGCCTTCTTCGGTCAAGTCTTCGTCGCGGTAGTCCTGGCGCAACTGGCGCTTGACCAGGTCGAGGAACGCCGGGAACGAGCTGTCTGCCAGGCTGCCGCGCTTGGTCACGCCCAGCGGCATCTTCTTCGCCGCCTCGATCACGTCCTTGCTCGCCACGCCCTGCTCGGCCAGCAGGTCGAGCACCAGGTTACGACGGGCCAGGGCGCGGTCAGGATAACGCCGCGGGTTGTAGTAGGACGGCCCCTTGACCATGCCCACCAGCAAGGCGATCTGGTGCAGCTTGAGCTCTGACAGCGGTTGGCTGAAGAAGAACTGGCTGGCCAGGCCGAAGCCATGCACCGCACGCTGGCCGTCTTGGCCGACGAATACCTCGTTGAGGTAGGCCTCGAGGATCTCGCGCTTGTCGTAATGCAGCTCCAGCAGCACGGCCATCATCGCTTCAGTCAGCTTGCGGCTGAGGCTGCGCTCGCTGGTGAGGTAGAAGTTCTTCACCAACTGCTGGGTCAGGGTACTGCCGCCCTGGCGCATGGCCCCGGACGAGGTGTTGACCCACACCGCACGGGCGATGGACTTGGGCGACACGCCAAAGTGGCTGTAGAAGTCGCGGTCCTCGGTTGCCACCAGGGTTTCGAGCAGGTACGGCGGCACCTGATCGATCTTGATCAGGATGCGGTCTTCGAGGTTTTTCGGGTAAATGCCGCCGATCATCAGCGGCTCCAGGCGTACCACATCGAGCTTGCCGTTGTTGGCGCCGGAAAGCCCGGCGACATAATCGCCAGAGAAGCGCACGCGCACGAACTGCGCCGGCTCCATCCCTTCGTAGAACTGGAAGCCACGGGTATTGAGGTCGACGGTATTACCGTTGACTGCCGCTGCGCCCGGGCCGTTGGCCGCGCTTTCACGGCGATAGCCAAGGGCGTCGAGTTCGGTGAGGAAGTCGTTCTTGCTCAGTTTTTGGCCGACGAACAGCTCCAACGGCCGGGCATACACCTTGGCCGGGATGGTCCAGCGCTTGCCGGAGAACTTTTCCTGGACGACAGCATCGAGGTAAACCGCGAAGCCGGCGATGATCACCAGGCCGACCAGGCTGAGCTTCAAAGCCCAGCCCAGCCAGGCGCGAGAGCGGCCGGTCGGGCGTTTCTGAGGGGTACGAGCGTTTCGAGTTCGAGTCATGGCGGCGGATTATACGCACTTTGTAAAGGCTGGGCAGGCGCCCCCGGCGGTATGCAGGGACGGCACCATTGACCATAATGGCGCATTCGAATTCCCTGCCCTCGGAAGGATTTCCCGTGAGCCAAGCTCTTATTACTGCGTTGCAGAACCCAGCCCTCTACCCTCACCCCGTGGATGGGTTCCAACTCATCGAGACGCATATCTCCTGGGTCCTGCTGACTGGCGACTACGCCTACAAGGTCAAGAAGCCAATGAACTTCGGCTTCCTCGACTTCACCCGCCTGGATCAGCGCGCGCATTTCTGTAACGAAGAATTGCGCCTGAACCAGCGCCTGACCGAAGACCTGTACCTTGAAGTGCTGCCGATCACCGGCAGTGCCGAAGCCCCGCAAATCGGCGGCGAGGGCGAGGCCATCGAGTACGCACTGAAGATGCGCCAGTTCCCCCAAGGGCAGATGCTCAGCACCTTGCAGGCCAACGGCGAGCTCAACGCCGAGCACATCGACCAGATGGCCCGGCAGGTTGCCGAATTCCACCTGCAGACGCCCAAGGTGCCGGCAGAGCAACCTTACGGCTCACCTGAAAGCGTGATGGCCCCGGTCGAGCAGAATTTCGAACAGATCCGCCCATTCCTCACTGACAAGGCCGACCTGCAGCAACTGGACAACCTCCAGGCCTGGGCACGTAGCAGCTTCGAGCGGCTCCAAGGCCTGTTCGCGGCCCGCAAGGCCAATGGCTTCACCCGTGAATGCCACGGTGACATCCACCTGGGCAACGCCACCGTGATCAACGGCAAGGTGGTGATCTTCGACTGCATCGAGTTCAACGAACCGTTCCGCATGACCGACGTCTGGGCCGACACCGGCTTCCTGGCCATGGACTTGGAAGACCGCGGCCTCAAGTGCCTGGCCCGGCGCTTCGTCAGCCAGTACCTGGAACTGACCGGCGATTATGAAGGCCTGGAAGTGCTGAACTTCTACAAGGCCTACCGCGCCTTGGTGCGCGCCAAGGTGGCGCTGTTCAGCATGCCGGCCGATGCCGATGGCGTGCAACGCGCCACGACCCTGCGCACCTACCGCAACTACGCCAACCTGGCGGAAAGCTACAGCGCCATCCCTTCGCGGCTGTTGGCCATCACCCATGGCGTCTCGGCAGTGGGCAAGAGCCACGTGGCGATGCGCCTGGTCGAGGCCCTGGGCGCGATCCGCGTGCGCTCCGATGTCGAGCGCAAGCGCCTGTTCGGCGAACAGCAGCAAGCAAACGTCGGCCAGCTGACTGCCGGCATCTATGACCAGGATGCCAGTGCCGCCACCTACCAGCGCCTGCACGAGGTAGCGGAGACGGTATTGCGCGCGGGCTTCCCGGTCGTGCTGGATGCCACCTACCTCAAGCGTGAACAGCGCCAGGCGGCGGCAGATGTCGCCAACCAGACGGGCGTCCCCTTCTTGATCCTCGATTGCCACGCACCGGAGGCGGTCATTGCCAGCTGGCTGGCCCAGCGCCAAGCCGCAAACAGCGACCCGTCGGACGCCACCCTGGAGGTGGTCAAGGCGCAACAGGCCAGCCGTGATGCGTTGAGCGAGGAAGAACTGCTGGTCAGCAAGCGCGTCGACACCCAGGAAGGTGCCAGCATGGACCAGGTGATCGAACAGGTGCGTCAGCGCTTGCCGGGCCTGTAATCCTCGCAGGGCCCCTGTGGTAGCGGGTAAACCCGCCCCACTGGGGCCCTGCCACACCAAAAGAGGCGGCTACTGAAAGCCAGAGGCCCCGTATTCAGGGCTGCTCGTCGCCACAGATGGCAAAAAGCCGCGCATTTTCCAAGCCCCGCTACACTCCTCTCTGACCTGCTCGCGATTTATCCCCAAGACCCGTTCAGCCATCGCAAGGAGGCTCGATGAACGATGAATTGCAGCATCTGAAGAATCTTGGCAAGACCTCTGCGCAGTGGTTGCACGCAGCCGGTATCCACAGTGCGTCGGATTTGCGCCGCCTGGGCGCGGTGGGTGCGTACCAGGCGGTAAAAACGCGAGGGTTCCGGGCCTCTAAAGTGCTGTTGTACGCCATAGAAGGCGCGTTGCTGGACATGCACTGGAATGATTTGCCGATCGAACGAAAGGAAGCGCTCAATCAACAACTGGATGAAAAAAGACCTCCGCAAAAAAATTCAAAATAAACCTGTGCAGGGGATTGACTCCGAAATGAGAATCGTTATGATTATCACAACTGGTCGCGAGACTGGTTGGATAAACTGAAAGCCCCTGGTTCGGACTCTCAGATTATCTCCTCATCAGGCTAATCACGGTTATTGACCCGGCTTTTTGCCGGGTCTTTTTTTTGCCTGCCGTTTGGCCTTACTGACGCAGTTGAGCGCAATAGTCCTGCTCAGGCACCGCCGCCGTGAACCAGACATAGTCGGCCATACCCGCCTCGACCTCTTCCCCCACCTCGGCCAACAGCACGACCGCGCTGCGCCCCTGCGCCCCGAGGTCGGCCAGATGCAACGGCACCCCCAGGTCCTTGCGTACGTGGTAAGCGCCCGCCAACAGCAAGGCGGGCTGCGGTGCCGCCATCAAGCGTTCGGCCATGCGCCGGTCACGTTGCTGCTGGACCGCAAGCATGGCTGGCAACTGGCTTTGCGGTAGCAGGCCGCAGTGCCCGATACGCACCTGCTCAAGCAGCGCGGCCTTCACCCCTGGGGCATTGGAACGCGCGCCCGACAACGGCGCCGGCTGGCGATAGGCTTGGCGCATCTGCGCGGGCGAAAGGTTGGCGGCCAACAGCGCAATGTTGCCCTGCAAAGCGTGCGTCACAATAGGCCCGTACAGCTGCCAGTCCCAGCCATCCTCCCAGGCCAGTGCCTTGGGCAGGTCCGCAGGCAGCGTTTGCTGCGCCTCAAGTGTGTCGACCAGCGGCTGCTGCTCGGGCTGCAGCATCTCCAGCAGCAGGCTGCCCTGGGGGCGCTGAGCCTGCAGGGCGCGCAACAGCCACAACTGCAACGCATGATGATCGGGGTTGTCATGCTTCTCCCCTACCAGCACACGTGGCGCGTCGGCCAACTGCCTGACCAGTTGCTCAGGGCTGATGAGCCGGCCGCTGGCCAGGTCCGTGATTTGCCCAAGCTGGGCGTGGGCACGCCCTTCGGGGCTCTGCCAGCCCGGTAACGGCGGCAGGCTGGCCTGGCACCCCGCCAACGCCAGCACCAGGCACAGCGCAAGACCGGACAGCAACGGATGGCGCATCGGCAATGCCTCCTAACGCGTGATGATCAGCGGGTGGCCGCGCTCGGGGTGCGCCTGCACCAGCACATCGATGCCGAACACCGCCTTCAGTGCCCCCGGCGTCAACACCTCCTGGGGTGATGCAAGGGCATGGCAGCGGCCCTGTTCGAGCAGCAGGATACGATCACAGTAGCGTGCCGCCAGGTTCAGGTCATGCAGGATCACCAGCACCGCAGCGCCGCGATCAGCGAAACGCCGCACCGCTTGCAGGGTCGTGTGCTGGTGCAGCGGGTCGAGCATCGAGGTCGGTTCGTCAAGCAGCAGTGTAGTGCCCTGCTCACCTGGCCACAGCTGGGCCAGCACGCGGGCCAGGTGTACCCGTTGCCGCTCACCGCCCGACAATGCCAGGTAGCTGCGCCCCAGCAGGTGCCAGGCATCCGCCGCACGCAAGGCCGCTTCGACGATCTCGGCGTCGCGCAGCTGGCCGCTGCCATGGGGCATCCGCCCCATGGCCACCACCTCTTCGACCCTGAACGAAAAGCCCAGGCTGGACACCTGCGGCAGCACCGCCAGGCGCTGTGCCCGCGCCTGCCCGGCCCAGTCAGTCAATGGCCTGCCCTGTAGCGTCACTCGCCCCTGGCCGGGGGCCAGTTCGCCACACAACACCCCCAGCAGGCTGCTCTTGCCCGCGCCATTGGGGCCGAGCACACCCACGACCTGCCCCGGGGTCAGTTGCAGGTGGACGTCATGCAGCACTTCATTGCTGCCCCGCCGCAGGTGCAGGCCCTCGACTTGCAACATCAGCTACGCCCTCGAATCAGCAGGGCCAGGAAAAACGGCGCACCGATAAGGGCGGTGACGATACCGATCGGCAGCTCGGCCGGCGCCAGCACCAGCCGCGCCACCAGGTCGGCGAACAGCATCAGCACACCGCCGGCCAGCAACGAGGCGGGCAACACCACCCGATGGTCGGGCCCTGCCAGCAATCGCACCAAGTGCGGCACCACCAAGCCAATGAAGCCGATCAGCCCGGCGGCGGCCACCGCCGCACCCACCCCCAACGCGGTACAGAACACCAGTTCGCGCTTGAGCCGCTCCACCTCGATACCCAGGTGCCGCGCCTCCGATTCACCCAGCAGCAAGGCATTCAGCGCCCGCGCACGACGCGGCAACCACAGCGCCACGCCCCCGGCCACCATCAGCAGCGGCCACAACCGCTCGTAGCTGGCGCCATTGAGGCTGCCCAGGTTCCAGAAGGTCAAGGTGCGCAAGGTGGCATCATCGGCCAGGTAAGAGAACAAGCCCACCGCTGCGCCGCCCAATGCGGTCATCGCCACGCCGGCCAGCAACATCGTGGCGACATTGGTCTGGCCGTCACGCCGCCCCAGGCGATAGACCAGCGCGGTCACCCCCAGGCCACCGATAAAGGCACACAGCGACAACAGATAGGGCGCGAGCACATCGGGCATGCCGCCAAACCAGCTGCCACCGACGATGGCCACCGCAGCGCCCATCGCCGCCCCGGCAGCGACCCCCACCAGCCCCGGGTCGGCCAGCGGGTTGCGGAACAGCCCCTGCATGGCCACGCCGGACAGCGCCAGCACCGCCCCGACCGCCAGCCCCAGCAAGGTGCGCGGCAGGCGGATCTGGCCGAGGATCATCTCGGCCTGCTGCAGGTCATCACCCGCCACGGGCAGCCCCAACAAACGCAGGCCCGCGCGCAAGGTATCGAACAGCGGCAGGCTGACCGGCCCCAGGGCCAGGGACAACCACACCGCCAACAGGCACAACAGGCTCAGGCAGACGATCAGTGTGCGTGGCTGAACGCGCTGCTTCATTGCGCGAAGCTGGCCTTGGCTGCTGGGTAGAAGGCCCCAGCCAGCGTGCGCAGGGTCGCCGGCAAGCGTGGCCCAAGGCCGCCCACCAGCAGCGTCGGGTCGAGTGACACCAGGCGCTGCTCACGCACCGCACGGGAGGCCGCCAGCGCCGGGTTCTCCTTGAGCAACGCCTGCAGCGCCTGCTGATCGGCCAACGCACGGTCGGAAAACACCACCACGTCCGGGTCCAGCGCTGCCAGCGCTTCGCTGGAGAAGTTCTTGTAGCCTTGGTGCTCCGCCAGGTTGCGCGCCCCGGCCTGTCGCAGCAGCCAATCGCCCGCGGTGCCTTGGCCAGCGATCAACGGCTTGGCACCGGCATGGCCAACCAGCAGCAACACGCCGGGCGCCTTCTGGCCCGCCTGGGCCTGCTTGACCTCGGCCTGCAGCGCATCCAGCTGCTGGCGATAGCCTGTTGCCAGCGCAGTGGCTTGTTGCTCTGCACCAAGCAATTGCCCCAGGTGCCTGAGGTTTTCATCGACCGCGTCGAGTTCGGCCTTGCCCGAGAACAGTTCAACCCGCACGCCCGCCTTGCGGATCTGCGCCAGCACCGGTGGCGGCCCCATCTCTTCGGTACCCACCAACACATCAGGACGCAGGCTCAGAACGCCTTCGGCGGACAACTGCCGCTGATAGCCGACACTCGGTAGCGCCTTCAGCGACTCGGGGTGTTGGCTGGTGGTATCGACGCCAACCAGGTGCGCTTCGCCGCCCAGCGCACTGACCCATTCGCTAAGCGCGCCACCAGCGCTGACCCAACGCTGCGGCAGTTCGGCAGCCAGGGCCTGGGTAGACAGCACTAAACCTGCGCACAGGGCGATCAGGGCGACGGGACGGCGCATCATCGGATTTCCTTCTGAAGGCGGGCCGCGCGCCTTGTGGCGGGCGGCGGAACTGCGCACCATAGACGGCTGGGCGCAGCGAATGCGGGCAATTTGATAATTATTCGCATTGAAGCGTCAAGCCATCACGTGTTTCACGAGTCTTCCTTGCCATGCACTTGCTTTGTACTTCCAGCTCATTGGCCGAGGGCCACAGCCGCGCCTTCAGCGTAGACGGCGTCGACCTGTTCGGCGTCCGCCGCCAGGGCCAGGTGTACCTTTATCGCAACCGCTGCCCACACCGGGGCATCCCCCTGAACTGGGCAACCGATGCGTTTCTCGATGACAGCGCCAGCCTGATTCACTGCGCCCATCATGGCGCCTTGTTTCTTATAGAGAACGGCGAATGCGTGGCTGGGCCTTGCGAGGGCGAGGTGCTGCAGGCCCTGGGCTGCCACGAAGACAGCCAGGGCATCTGGCTCACGGGTTGAGCAACACGGGCAATGGGCGGTTGATGACAATGCGTTCGGCATCCAGATGGGTGCCGTAGGCCAGCACCTCGACCCCTTCAGCCACGGCGGCGCGCAATGCCTGGGCATAGGCCGCGTCGATTTCCTCGGCTGGGCGCACCGCTCCGACCCCGGTCAGGTTCACACAATAAAGCTGCACGGCACGAACACCATTGCGGGCCAACGTCGCCAGCTCGCGCAGGTGCTTGGCGCCGCGCTGGGTGACGGCATCGGGGAATGCCGCAACGTCAGTGTCGGGGTAGCCCAGGGTCACGCTCTTGACCTCGACATAGGCCGGGCCGCTGTCGAACTCCAGGCGAAAATCGATGCGGCTGCCCTCTTCGCCATAGGCCACTTCGCGCCTGAGCGCCGTGAACCCGGCCAGCTCGCTGATCACACCGGCCCGCAACGCCTCTTCAACCAGTGCGTTGGCGCGCCCGGTGTTCACGCAGGCCAGCCGCCCCTGTGGCGTTTCGCTGATTTCCCAGGTGCCGGGCAGCTTGCGCTTGGGGTCGTTGGAGCGGCTGAACCATACCTGCCCGCCTTCGCGCATGCAGTTGAGCATGGAACCGGTGTTGGGGCAGTGAATGGTCAACTGCTCGCCACTGGCCAGTTCGATGTCCGCCAGAAACCGTTTGTAGCGACGCAGCAGGCGCCCCTGCTCGAGTGGAGGGAAGAATGCCATCAGCCTTGCCAACTGCGCAGGCCGCGAGCGATACGCTGCACCGCCTGTTCCAGGCGCGGCAGGCTCTGGGTGTAGGCAAACCGCACGTGATGCCCTGCCAGGTGGCGGCCAAAGTCCAGCCCAGGGGTGAACGCCACGTGCTCGGTTTCGAGGAAGTGCCGGCAGAAGGCGAAGGCATCGCCGCCGAAGGCGCTGATGTCGGCATACAGATAGAAGGCCCCCTGGGGCTCCACGGCAATGCCGAAGCCCAGCTCGCGCAACGCCGGCAGCAGGTAGTCGCGACGGCGGGCGAACTCGGCACGGCGCGCTTCCAGAATCGCCAGGGTTTGCGGCTGGAAGCACGCCAGCGCAGCATGCTGGGCCATGCTCGGCGCACTGATGTACAGGTTTTGCGCGAGTTTCTCCAGGTCAGCCACCGCGCCAGGCGGCGCCACCAGCCAGCCCAAGCGCCAGCCGGTCATGCCGAAATACTTGGAAAAACTATTCAGCACAAAGGCTTCATCGTCCACTTCCAGCACACTGGGGGCATCCATACCGTAGGTCAGCCCGTGGTAGATCTCGTCCACCACCAGGTGGCCATGGCGTTCGCGGGTGGCGGCGGACAGGCTGGCCAGCTCGGCACGGTCCAGCACCGTTCCGGTCGGGTTGGCCGGCGAGGCGACCAGGGCGCCGACCGTGTCCTTGTCCCAGTAGCGCTCAACCAGGTCGGCTGTCAGTTGGTAATTGACCTCTGGCCCCACCGGCACCAACTGTGCGCCGCCTTCAACCAGGCGCAGGAAGTGGCGGTTGCAGGGGTAGCCCGGGTCGGCCAGCAACCAGTGCTTGCCGGGGTCGACCAACAGGCTGCTGGCCAGCAACAGCGCGCCAGAGCCGCCTGGGGTGATCAAAATGCGCTCGGGGTCGACACTCACCCCGTAACGCTGCCCATAGAAACCGGCGATCGCCTCACGCAGCGCCGGCAGGCCACGGGCGGCGGTATAGCGGGTGTGGCCCGCAGCCAATGCCGCCTGGCCGGCCTCGACGATGGGCGCAGCCGTGGTGAAGTCCGGTTCGCCGATTTCCAGGTGGATCACGTCGTGCCCGGCCGCCTGCAGCTCGTTGGCCCGCGCCAGCAGCGCCATGACGTGGAAGGGTTCGATGGCGCGGCTGCGCGCACTGTAGGGGTGGGCCATGACCTTCTCTCAATTGGGTCTAAACTGGAGATTCTACCTCTGCGCACTACCGAACGTGTGGCTCGCACCGCTGTCAATTATCTGGATCGGGCGGGGTAGCGCACCCCTGATCTATCTGGTAAGTTCGGCGGCTAGCAGTCGCAGGGCCGGTAGTTGCCGGAGATGGAGCAGCCTGCGCATTGGATCAGATGAGTAAGAGGCGGTCTATTCATGTCCACCCTAGAAAAGCAAAAATCGAATCAATCTCTTCATGGCGTCGATCCTTACGAGGTAAAAAAGGGTGAGGAGTACATGGGTAAGCCCATGCGAGATCACTTCACCAAAGTCCTCAACGCCTGGAAACAAGACCTCATGGAGGGTGTCGATAAAACCGTCGACCACATGAAGGAAGAAGCGGCCAACTTCGCTGACCCTGCAGACCGTGCAAGCCAAGAAGAAGAGTTTGCACTGGAACTGCGTAGTCGGGATCGCGAGCGCAAGCTGATCAAGAAGATTGATAAAACCCTGCAGTTGATCCAGGACGAAGAATACGGCTGGTGTGAATCCTGCGGCATCGAGATCGGCCTGCGCCGTCTGGAAGCCCGCCCAACCGCCGACCTGTGCTTCGACTGCAAGGAAATCGCGGAGAAAAAGGAAAAAACCGTCGGCAAAGGCTGATCCTTTTCCCATCCGAACGGGGCGCATCTTGCGCCCCGTTTCATTTTCAGACGCACGACAGCCATGAACGACTCCAGCTACATCGGGCGCTTTGCCCCTACCCCCAGCGGTTTTCTGCACTTCGGCTCGCTGGTGGCCGCCCTCGCCTCCTGGCTCGATGCCCGCGCCGTCAATGGCCGCTGGCTGCTGCGCATGGAAGACACCGACCCGCCCCGGGAAATGCCCGGCGCCCGCGATGCCATCCTGCAGACTCTGGAGCGCTACGGGTTGGCGTGGGACGGCGAGGTGGTGTTCCAGAGCCAGCGCCACGATGCCTATGCAGCCGTGGTCGACCGCCTGTTCAACATGGGCCTGGCCTACGCCTGCACCTGTTCGCGCAAACAGCTCGAAGGCCACAACGGCATTTACCCGGGGTTGTGCCGTAACGCCGGGCATGCCCGCGAAGGTGCGGCGATCCGCCTGCGGGTGCCGGAGTTGATCTACCGGTTCAGCGACCGGGTGCAGGGCACGTTCGAGCAGCATCTGGGCCGCGAGGTAGGCGACTTCGTCATCCAGCGCCGTGACGGGTTGTACGCCTATCAGTTGGCCGTGGTGCTGGACGATGCCTGGCAAGGTGTTACCGATATCGTGCGCGGGGCCGACCTGCTGGACAACACACCGCGCCAGCTGTACCTGCAAGAGCTGCTGGGGTTCTCGCAGCCGCGCTACCTGCATATTCCGCTGATCGTGCAGCCGGATGGGCACAAGCTGGGCAAGTCGTACCGTTCGCCACCCCTGCAGGCGGAGCATGCTACACCGCTGCTGTTGCGGGCATTGCGGGCGTTGGGGCAGGAAGCAGACCCCGATTTGCTGTTGGCTACGCCGGCTGAAGTGTTGGCGATAGCCCGCCAGCAGTGGCGGCCGGAGGCGATTGCGCAGCGGACCACAGTGCCTGAAGCTGATTTGCGCTGAGCCTCGGATCTGACCGGCCAATGCGGTCAGTGTAGGAGCGGCCTTGTGTCGCGAAGGGCTGCAAAGCAGCCCCGGTAATAGGTGCGGCAGAGCTGAAATCCTGGGGCCGCTACGCGCCCCATCGCGACACAAGGCCGCTCCTGCAGGAATCGCGTGATGCTAAACACCGCGCATCTCACCAAAAACAAAAGCCCAATACTTTCAAAACCTTGGCTAACGCAATGGATTCCCGCTAGCATCCCCCCCGCCATTTGCGCCAATAATAAGTCCAAGCCCGCAGCGCCCAACCATCGAGGCCAGCATGTACATCTATCGTTTGGTCCTGCTTCTGGTCGTGGGGATCTACCTGTTCTCCCCGGCCATCATGGACTGGTGGATCGAACCAACCGGTGCCTGGTACCGCCCCTACCTGCTCTGGCTGATCCTGATCGTCGTCACCTTCATCCTGCAGAGCCAACGAGATGCCGATGAGCTTTAGCCTGACCCAGATGATCCTGATCAGCGCCGCGTACCTGATGGTACTGTTCGGCGTGGCCTGGATCAGCGAGCGCGGGCTGATTCCCCGTTCGATCATTCGCCACCCGCTGACCTACACCCTGTCTCTGGGCGTGTATGCCAGTGCCTGGGCCTTCTATGGCTCGGTCGGCCTGGCCTACCAGTACGGTTATGGCTTCCTGGCCTGCTACCTGGGGGTTTCCGGGGCCTTCCTGCTGGCGCCGGTGCTGCTCTACCCGATCCTCAAGATCACCCGCACCTATCAGCTATCGTCCCTGGCCGACCTGCTGGCGTTTCGCTTTCGCAGCACTTGGGCCGGCGCGCTGACCACCGTCATCATGCTGATTGGCGTATTGCCGTTGCTGGCCCTGCAGATCCAGGCGGTGGCCGATTCGATCAGCATCCTTACCGGCGAGCCGGTCAAGGCCAGGGTGGCCTTCGCCTTTTGTGCACTGATCACCCTGTTCACCATCTTCTTCGGCTCGCGGCACATCGCCACGCGCGAGAAGCACGAAGGGCTGGTGTTTGCCATTGCCTTCGAGTCGGTGATCAAACTGCTGGCCCTGGGCGGTATCGGGCTGTATGCCTTGTACGGTGTGTTCGGCGGCCCGCACGAGCTTGAAGTGTGGCTGCTGCAGAACCAGACCGCCCTGGCCGCACTGCACACACCGCTGCAGGAAGGGCCATGGCGCACCCTGCTGCTGGTGTTCTTCGCCTCGGCCATCGTCATGCCGCACATGTACCACATGGCCTTTACCGAAAACCTCAACCCGCGCTCGCTGGTCAGTGCCAGCTGGGGCCTGCCGCTGTTCCTGTTGCTGATGAGCCTGGCCGTGCCGCTGGTGCTATGGGCCGGCCTGCGCCTGGGCGCCAGCACCAACCCCGAGTACTTCACGCTGGGCCTTGGCATTGCTGCCAACAACGAGGCGCTGGCGCTGCTGGCGTATATAGGCGGCCTGTCAGCGGCCAGCGGGTTGATCATCGTCACCACCCTCGCGCTGTCGGGCATGGCCCTCAACCACCTGGTGCTGCCGCTGTACCAGCCGCCGGCCGAAGGCAACATCTACCGCTGGCTGAAATGGACACGCCGCGCGCTGATCGTCGCCATCATCACCGCCGGCTTCATGTTCTACCTGACCCAGAACAACCACCAGAGCCTGGCCAACCTGGGCATCGTCGCGTTTGTCGCCACCTTGCAGTTCCTGCCGGGCGTGCTGTCGGTACTGTATTGGCCGACCGCCAACCGCCGCGGCTTCATCGCCGGCTTGCTGGCCGGCACCCTGGTGTGGATGGTGACCATGCTGCTGCCGCTGTTGGGCAACCTGCAGGGCTTCTACATCCCGTTGCTGGACATGATCTATGTGCTCGACGACACCAGCTGGCACATGGCGGCCATCGCCTCGCTGGCGGCCAACGTCTTGCTGTTCACCCTGATCTCGCTGTTCACCAACGCCAGCAGCGAAGAGGTCAGCGCCGCCGAAGCGTGCGCGGTGGACAACGTGCGGCGCCCGCAGCGCCGTGAGCTGCATGCCGCCTCGCCGCAGGAGTTTGCCACCCAACTGGCCAAGCCATTGGGCGCCAAGGCCGCGCAGAAAGAAGTGGAACAAGCACTGCGCGACCTCTACCTGCCATTCGACGAGCGCCGCCCCTACGCGTTGCGCCGCCTGCGCGACCGCATCGAGGCCAACCTCTCGGGCCTGATGGGCCCGAGCGTGGCCCAGGACATGGTCGAGACCTTCCTGCCCTACAAGTCCGGCAACGAAAACTACGTCACCGAAGACATCCACTTCATCGAAAGCCGCCTGGAAGACTATCACTCACGCCTGACCGGCCTTGCCGCCGAGCTCGACGCCTTGCGCCGCTACCACCGCCAGACGCTGCAGGAACTGCCCATGGGCGTGTGCTCCCTGGCCAAGGACCAAGAGATCCTGATGTGGAACAAGGCCATGGAAGAGCTCACCGGCATCGCTGCCAAGCACGTGGTCGGGTCGCGCCTGGTGACCATCGGCGAACCGTGGCGCGGCCTGCTGCAAGGCTTCATCGACCTGCCCGACGAACACTTGCACAAGCAACGCCTGGCCCTCGACGGCCAGCCCCGTTGGCTGAACCTGCACAAGGCCGCCATCGACGAGCCACTGGCACCGGGTAACAGCGGCCTGGTGCTGCTGGTCGAAGACCTGACCGAAACCCAGGCCCTGGAAGACAAGCTGGTGCACTCCGAGCGCCTGGCCAGCATCGGCCGCCTGGCGGCGGGCGTGGCCCACGAAATCGGCAACCCGATCACCGGCATCGCCTGCCTGGCGCAGAACCTGCGCGAGGAACGCGAGGGCGATGGCGAGATCACCGAGCTGTCGAGCCAGATTCTGGAGCAGACCAAACGGGTATCGCGCATTGTCCAGTCGTTGATGAGCTTCGCCCATGCCGGTGGCAGCCACCAGAACAGCGAAGAGCCGGTGTGCCTGGCCGAAGTGGCGCAGGATGCCATCGGCCTGCTGGCGTTGAACCGGCGCAACTTCGAAGTCCAGTTCTTCAACCTCTGCGACCCGGAACACTGGGCCGAAGGGGACCCCCAGCGCCTGGCCCAGGTGCTGATCAACCTGCTCTCCAATGCCCGCGACGCGTCGCCGCCCGGCAGTGCCGTGCGCGTGCGTAGCGAAATCAGCGAACACACCGTCGACCTGATCGTCGAAGACGAGGGCAGTGGCATCCCGAAGAACATCATGGACCGCCTGTTCGAACCCTTCTTCACCACCAAGGACCCGGGCGAAGGAACCGGACTGGGGCTCGCTCTGGTCTATTCCATCGTGGAAGAGCATTATGGGCAAATCACCATCGACAGCCCTGCCGATATCGAACGGCAACGTGGCACCCGGATCCGCGTGACCCTGCCCCGGCATGTCGTAGCGACGTCCCCTGAAATTCGAGACCGTCGAGAGAATTGAATCAATGCCGCATATTCTGATCGTCGAAGACGAAACCATCATCCGCTCGGCCTTGCGTCGCCTGCTCGAGCGGAACCAGTACCAAGTCAGCGAAGCCGGCTCGGTGCAGGAAGCCCAGGAACGCTTCAGCATTGCCACCTTCGACCTGATCGTCAGCGACCTGCGCCTGCCGGGCGCACCTGGCACCGAGCTGATCAAGCTCGGCCAGGGCACCCCGGTGCTGATCATGACCAGTTACGCCAGCCTGCGCTCGGCGGTGGATTCGATGAAAATGGGCGCGGTGGACTACATCGCCAAGCCCTTCGACCACGACGAGATGCTACAAGCTGTGGCGCGCATCCTCCGTGACCGGCCAAGCGCGCCCGCTGCCGCACCGGCTACCGAGCCGCGCAGCAACGGCAAGGCCGCCGCTGCCGACAAGGGCAGCAATGCCTCGGCCAACGGCGAAATTGGCATCATCGGCTCGTGCCCGCCGATGCAGGACATGTACAGCAAGATCCGCAAGGTGGCGCCGACCGATTCCAATGTCCTGATCCAGGGCGAATCGGGCACCGGCAAGGAGCTGGTCGCCCGCGCCCTGCACAACCTGTCGCGGCGGGCCAAGGCACCGATGATCTCGGTGAACTGCGCGGCCATCCCCGAGACCCTGATCGAGTCCGAGTTGTTCGGCCACGAAAAAGGCGCCTTCACCGGCGCCAGCGCAGGGCGCGCCGGGCTGGTTGAAGCGGCGGACGGCGGCACCTTGTTCCTCGATGAGATCGGCGAATTGCCACTGGAAGCACAGGCTCGCCTGCTGCGCGTGCTGCAGGAAGGCGAAATCCGCCGGGTCGGCTCGGTGCAGTCGCAAAAGGTCGATGTGCGCCTGATTGCCGCGACCCACCGCGACCTGAAAAACCTGGCCAAGGCCGGCCAGTTCCGTGAAGACCTTTATTACCGCCTGCACGTGATCGCCCTGAAACTGCCCGCCCTGCGTGAGCGCGGCAGCGACGTCAACGAGATTGCCAGCGCCTTCCTGGCCCGCCAGAGCGCACGCATCGGCCGTGATGACCTGCACTTCTCTGCCGACGCCGAACAGGCCATTCGTCATTACAGCTGGCCGGGTAACGTGCGTGAGCTGGAAAACGCCGTCGAGCGCGCGGTGATTCTCAGCGAGAGCGCAGAAATTTCCGCCGACCTGCTGGGCATCGACATCGAGCTGAGCGACCTGGAAGACGACGACCTGCTCGACAACGCCCTGGGCGGCGCCAGCGCTGGCAATGCCAGCCATGAGCCGACCGAGGACCTGTCACTGGAGGACTACTTCCAGCACTTCGTCCTGGAGCACCAGGACCACATGACCGAGACAGAGCTTGCCCGCAAGCTTGGCGTCAGCCGCAAATGCCTGTGGGAACGCCGTCAGCGCCTGGGCATCCCGCGGCGCAAGAGTAACGCTACCAGCGAGTAATTCAACCTGCCCAGTGTTCGCCGCAGCAAGTGCGGCGCCTGGGAGATCGAGCGCCGCCCGCGCGGCGCTCGATCGCATAGGCGCTGAACAGGTTGTGGCGAACACACTTGGCCTTGGGCACACCCCAGGTAACACATCAGTTACCGCAAAAATCTGTTACCCAACCTTTCAGACGTAACAGTTGCCGAGGTGTACGGTAACGAAACCCCGCCATTTTCCGCCCACCAGAATCCTGCAAAAACCTGCAAACCCTTGATTTCATTGGGTTTCGAAAAGTTGGCACGGCACCTGCTATATGCTTAGTACAAAAACAATAACAAGCACTGCAACTCATAATAAGAACAAGACGAAACGGCTCACGCACAATAAAAACAAGACGGCGGAGGCGCAGCTAACTGATTCTTTTGGAGAGGATGCGTGTTTGGGGCTTGCCCCACGACCAGGCAGAGAACAACAAAAACTGCACTAAAAAGCAGCGCCTGAACTGGTTGGATCGACAGATCAACGTGACATCAGCGGCCAAAGCAATCCGTTTGCTCTTTACCCCTGGATTAGGGGTCGTCCACAAGCTTTGCGATTTGTGGGCAGGGCACTCAACAAAAACAAAAAGCCCAGCAAAAAAATAATAAGAGCACGCAACGACTTCTTGGGGAGCTTAGGCTCCCCTTGTCGTTTCTCCCTTCTGGCAGTCATCCTGCTACCCGCCTACACCATTCCTTGAGTAAATGCTAGAATCCCCGCCCATCATGCGGCCATTCTCCTATTCTTGGCCGAACATTCCTTCAAACAGTGCATCCCATGCTGAAGAAGCTGTTCCAGTCGTTCCGCCCTCCCGTACCGGGCCAGCACCACAGGCGCACCACGCCCGAGGTGATCAACAAGAGCCAACACTCGCTGCAACGCCACCAGTTCAGCCGCCACGCGGTGAACATCGTCGAGCGCCTGCAGAGTGCGGGCTACCAGGCTTACCTGGTCGGTGGCTGTGTCCGCGACCTGATGCTGGGCATCACGCCCAAAGACTTCGACGTCGCCACCAGCGCCACGCCCGAACAGGTCCGTGCCGAGTTCCGTAACGCGCGCATCATTGGTCGCCGCTTCAAGCTGGTCCACGTGCATTTCGGCCGTGAAATCATCGAAGTCGCCACCTTCCGCGCCCACCACTCGGAAGACGACCAAGGTGATAACCACCGTTCGTCGCACAATGCCAGTGGCCGCATCCTGCGTGACAACGTGTACGGCACCCTGGAAGAAGACGCGCAACGCCGCGACTTCACCATCAATGCCCTCTACTACGACCCCGTCAGCGAGCGCATCCTCGATTACGCCAACGGCGTGCACGATGTGCGCAACCGCCTGTTGCGCCTGATCGGTGACCCAACCCACCGCTACCAGGAAGACCCGGTGCGCATGCTGCGTGCCGTGCGTTTCGCCGCCAAGCTCGACTTCGGCATCGAGAAGCACACGGTGCAGCCGATCCGCGAGTTGGCCCCGCTGCTGCGCGAGATCCCGCCTGCGCGCCTGTTCGAGGAAAGCCTGAAGCTGTTCCTCTCGGGCCAAGGTGCGATGGCCTTCGAAATGCTGGTCGACCTGCAGCTGTTCGAGCCGTTGTTCCCGGCCAGCGCGCAAGCCCTGGACGAACGCCCGAGCTACACCCACACCTTGATCAGCCAGGCGCTGACCAACACCGATCTGCGCGTCAAACAGGGCAAACCGGTCACGCCGGCCTTCCTCTTCGCCGCGCTGCTGTGGCCCGCCCTGCCGGCCCGTGTGCTGCACCTGCAAAACCAGGGTGTGCCACCGATCCCAGCCATGAACGGTGCGGCCCACGACCTGATCGCCGAACAGTGCGCACGCATTGCTATCCCGAAGCGGTTCACCCTGCCGATCCGCGAGATCTGGGACATGCAGGAACGCCTGCCACGTCGCAGCGGCAAGCGCGCCGACCAACTGCTGGACAACCCGCGCTTCCGTGCCGGTTACGACTTCCTGCTGCTGCGTGAAAGCGCTGGCGAGGAAACCGATGACCTCGGCCAATGGTGGACTGACTACCAAGATGCCAACGACAGCCAGCGCCGCGACATGATCCGTGAGCTGGGCAGCCGCGACGAAGGTACCGGCGCCGGCCCGCGCAAGCGCAAACGCAGCCCCAGCAAGCGTAAACGCGGTGGCGACGAGGCGTTCGAGTGACAACGCGCGCCTACATCGGCCTGGGCAGCAACCTGGACGCGCCTGCAGAACAACTGCAGAACGCCTTCCAGGCGCTGGGCCAGGCCGAAGGCACCCGCCTGGTGGCGGCCTCGGGCCTGTTCACCAGCGACTCGCTGCTGCCTGGCCAGCCGCGCTACACCAACGCCGTGGCGGCGCTCGACACCTCGCTCGAGCCATTGGCCCTGCTCGACGCCCTGCAGGCCATCGAAAATGACCAGGGCCGCGTGCGCAAGGAGCGTTGGGGCCCTCGCACGCTCGACCTGGATATCCTGCTGTTCGGCGACCAGCTGATCGACGTGCCGCGCCTGCAGGTACCGCATTACCACATGCACGCCCGCGCCTTCGTGCTGTACCCCCTGGCCGAACTGGTGCCAGACGGCTTCTGCCTGCCCGATGGCCGCGAACTCGCCGAGCTCATCAGCGCCTGCCCGTTCGTCGGTCTCGAGCGCCTGTAATTCGGGCGCTCCAGGCGACGGTAACGCCAGTAACACCCTGTTCGTAACAATGCGGTAACAGGGTGATTGACTTCCCCCACCTCGCTCACGACTATAGGCGTCCCGTGTGGCACCCCTGTGCCGCATACCCGTATTTAGGCCCGGACGGACCTGCGAACATCACGCGCGATGATGTGCCGCTCCGGAAGATGACTACACGCGTTGTATGCAGTCGTTTTAACAGCGCCTGAACGAGGATTTTCCTACATGCCTGAAGTAACCCTGACCACCCTGCATGGCCTCAAGGCCAAGGGTGAAAAAATCACCATGCTGACCTGCTACGACGCGACCTTCGCCAAGGCCGCCAGCCAGGCCGGTGTCGAAGTGTTGCTGGTGGGCGACTCGCTGGGGATGGTCCTGCAAGGCCACGACAGCACACTGCCTGTGACCACGGCGGAAATGGCCTACCACACTGCCTGCGTCAAGCGTGGCAACGATGGCGCGCTGATTCTGGCCGACCTGCCGTTCATGGCGCACGCCACCCCCGAGCAGGCCTTCGCCAACTGCGCCACGCTGATGCAGGCCGGCGCCCACATGATCAAGCTCGAAGGCGCCGCCTGGCTGGCCGAGACCGTTCGCCTGCTGGCCGAGCGCGGTGTACCGGTGTGTGCGCACATGGGCCTGACGCCACAGACCGTCAACGTGCTGGGCGGTTACAAGGTGCAGGGCCGCCAGGAAGCCCAGGCGCGGCAGATGCGTGCCGACGCCATTGCCTTGGAACAGGCCGGCGCGGCCATGCTGCTGCTCGAATGCGTGCCAAGTGAACTGGCAGCGGAAATCACCCAGGCGGTGAGCATTCCGGTGATCGGCATCGGCGCCGGCAGCGCCACCGATGGCCAGGTGCTGGTACTGCACGACATGCTCGGCCTGTCGCTGAGTGGCCGGGTACCGAAGTTCGTGAAGAACTTCATGGCCGGCCAGCCGGACATCGACAGCGCCCTCGCCGCCTACGTGAAGGCGGTCAAGGACGTCAGCTTCCCCGCCAGCGAACATGGGTTCAGCGCATGAACACTGTCAAGACCGTCCGTGAACTGCGCGCCGCCGTTGGCCGCGCCCGCGGCGAAGGCAAGCGCATCGCGTTCGTGCCGACCATGGGCAACCTGCACAGCGGCCATGCCGCCCTGGTGACCAAGGCCGCCCAGCGAGCCGATTTCGTGGTTGCCAGCATCTTCGTCAACCCGCTGCAGTTCGGCGTCAATGAAGACCTCGACGCCTACCCGCGTACCCTGGCTGCCGACCAGGAGCGCTTGCTCCAGGCCGGCTGCAACCTGCTGTTTGCCCCGACTGTCGACGAGATGTACCCCGACGGCATGAGCGTGCAAACCCGGGTAAGCGTGCCCCAGCTCTCCGAAGGCCTGTGCGGCGCCAGCCGGCCAGGGCATTTCGAGGGTGTGGCAACGGTGGTCAGCAAGCTGTTCAACATGGTCCAGCCGGACCTCGCCGTGTTCGGCGAGAAGGACTTCCAGCAGTTGGCCGTGATCCGCGCCATGGTGCGCGACCTGAACATGCCCATCCAGATCATCGGTGAGCCTACCGTGCGCGCCGAGGACGGCCTGGCGCTGTCGTCGCGCAACGGTTACCTCACGCCCGAGCAACGTGTTACCGCGCCTGCGCTGTACCGCACCCTGCAGCACATCGGGGCGGCGCTTGGCCGTGGCCAGCGTGATTTTGCGGCACTGGCCGCAGAAGGGCTGGCGCAACTGACCGCTGCGGGGTTGCGCCCGGACTACCTGGAAATTCGCCATGCCGTGAGCCTGCGCCCGGCGCTGATCGATGATCGGGACCTGGTGGTGATCGCGGCGGCTTACCTGGGTAACACCCGGTTGATCGACAACCTGTACCTGCACGTGGAAGACAAGACCGCCTGATCACGCGGTTTTCCGGGGGCGTTTTGCGCCCCTTTCGCGGCGCAAGGCCGCCCCCGCAACACACCGTGCAGATGCCCCGCGATATCCCGTCACGCCCCCCATTCCCCCCGCGCCGCCAATGCCTATAATGACTGCCTGCAACTGACAGCCAAGGCCAATGTCCAAGGCCTCACAACGCACCAAGGAACCCTCCGCAATGGCGTATTACCGTACACCCCATGATGTGACGGCCCTGCCCGCATGGCAGGCGCTCCAGCAACACCGCGACGCCATGCAAGACTTCAGCATGCGTGACGCCTTCGCCGCCGACCCCAAGCGCTTTGACCAGTTCTCGCTGAGCTGCTGCGGCTTGTTTCTCGACTACTCGAAGAACCTGATCAACGAACAAAGCCGTGACCTGCTGGTGAACCTGGCCAAAGAAGTCGGCTTGCAAGATGCCATCAAGTCGATGTTCAACGGCGAGATCATCAACGCCTCCGAAGGCCGCCCGGTGTTGCACACCGCCCTGCGCCGCCCGGTCGGCGACAAGCTCAGCGTCAACGGCGTCAACGTGATGCCCGAAGTGCACAAGGTGCTCAACCAGATCACTGAACTGGTGGGGCGCATCCACGACGGCCTGTGGCGCGGTTACAGCGAAAAACCGATCACCGACGTGGTCAACATCGGCATCGGTGGCTCGTTCCTCGGCCCCGAGCTGGTCTCCGAGGCACTGCTGCCCTACGCGCAACGTGGCGTGCGCTGCCACTACCTGGCGAACATCGATGGCAGCGAGTTCCACGAACTGTCGGCCAACCTGCGCGCCGAAACCACCCTGTTCATCGTTTCGTCGAAGTCGTTCAACACCCTCGAGACGCTGAAGAACGCCATGGCCGCGCGTACCTGGTACCTGGCCCAGGGCGGTTCGGAAGCCGAGCTGTATCGCCACTTCATCGCTGTTTCCAGCAACAAGGCCGCCGCCGTGGCCTTCGGCATTCGTGAAGAAAACATCTTCCCGATGTGGGACTGGGTGGGTGGGCGCTATTCGCTGTGGTCGGCCATCGGCCTGCCGATCGCCCTGGCCATCGGCACCGCCAACTTCAAGGAGCTGCTGTCTGGCGCCTACACCATGGACCAGCACTTCCAGACCGCGCCGTTCGAACAGAACATGCCAGTGCTGCTGGCCCTGCTGGGCGTGTGGTATGGCAACTTCTGGGGCGCGCGCAGCCATGCGATCCTGCCGTATGACCACTACCTGCGTAACATCACCAAGCACCTGCAACAGCTGGACATGGAGTCCAATGGCAAGCGCGTGCTGCAGGACGGCACACCGGTGAACACCGACACCGGCCCGGTAATCTGGGGTGGCGTTGGCTGCAACGGCCAGCATGCCTACCACCAGTTGCTGCACCAAGGCACCCAGCTGATTCCGGCTGACTTCATCGTGCCGGTGGTGAGCTTCAACCCGGTTGCCGACCACCACCAGTGGCTGTACGCCAACTGCCTGTCGCAGAGCCAGGCGCTGATGCTCGGCAAGACCCGTGACGAAGCCGAGACCGAACTGCGCGGCAAAGGCCTGAACGAAGCAGACATCGAGAAGCTGGCACCACACAAGGTGATCCCGGGCAACCGCCCGAGCAACACCCTGGTGGTCGAGCGCATCAGCCCGCGCCGCCTGGGCGCACTGGTGGCGATGTATGAGCACAAGGTCTTCGTGCAGAGCGTGATCTGGGGCATCAATGCCTTCGACCAGTGGGGCGTGGAGCTGGGCAAAGAGCTGGGCAAGGGTGTCTACCAGCGCCTTGTAGGCAGCCTGGAAGACAGCGCCGAAGACGGTTCGACCCAGGGCCTGATCAACTACTTCCGCGGCCGTCACCGCGGTTGATGCCAGCGGGGCCACCCGCCAGCTGAGATGACAGAAGGGCTCACCGCCAAGGTGGGCCCTTCGTCTTTCATGCCCAGGCGAACCCAGCCTGGCTACACTTGTCCATCGAATAGCCGTTGCAGTCCATCGCCCCGACAAGAGCAGGACAACCGCCATGTTCGATATACGCGACTACCCCCAGGCCCTGGCCGTCAGCCAATCGGCCGCCCTCACTGACGAAGAGTACCGCCGCCTCTACCAGCAATCGGTCGACGACCCCGATACGTTCTGGGCCGAGCAGGCCAAGCGCCTGGGCTGGGTCAAGCCCTGGTCGAGCGTGCAGCAATGCGACCTGAAAACCGGCAAGGCCCGTTGGTTCGACGGCGGCCAGCTGAACGTCAGTTACAACTGCATCGACCGCCACCTGGCCACGCGCGGCGAACAGACCGCCTTGCTCTGGGAAGGCGACGACCCTAAAGACGCCAAGGCCATCAGCTACCGCGAATTGCACCGCCAGGTCTGCCGCCTTGCCAATGCCCTGAAAGCGCGTGGGGTGAAAAAGGGCGACCGGGTCTGCATCTACATGCCAATGATCCCTGAAGCGGCCTTTGCCATGCTCGCCTGCACGCGGCTGGGCGCTGTGCACTCGGTGGTGTTTGGGGGCTTTTCGCCCGATGCCCTGCGCGACCGCATCCTCGATGCCGATTGCCGCACCGTGATCACCGCCGATGAAGGCGTGCGCGGGGGCAAGCGCATCCCGCTGAAGCTGAACGTCGACAAGGCACTGGCCAACTGCCCCGATGTCAGCAGCGTATTCGTCGTGCGCCGCACCGGTGGCGACATCGCCTGGGATGAACGCCGCGACCTCTGGTATCACCAGGCAACCGAGCAGGCGGGTGACGACTGCCCGCCCGAACCCATGGGCGCAGAAGACCCGCTGTTCATCCTCTACACCTCTGGCAGCACCGGCAAACCCAAAGGCGTGTTGCATACCACCGCAGGCTACCTGCTGCAGGCCACACTCACTTTCAAGGTGGTGTTCGACTACCGCGAGGGTGAGGTGTTCTGGTGCACGGCGGACGTGGGCTGGGTCACCGGCCACAGCTACATCGTCTATGGCCCGCTGGCCAATGGTGCGATTTCACTGATGTTCGAAGGCGTGCCCAATTACCCGGACACATCGCGCTTCTGGCAGGTGGTGGACAAGCACCAGGTGAACATCTTCTACACCGCGCCCACGGCCTTGCGCGCCCTCATGCGCGAAGGCTCCGGCCCGCTGCAGAGCACCTCGCGCCAGAGCCTGCGCCTGCTCGGCAGTGTTGGCGAGCCGATCAACCCGGAAGCGTGGGAATGGTATTTCGAAGAAGTCGGGCGCAAGCGCTGCCCGATCGTCGATACCTGGTGGCAGACTGAAACCGGCGGCATCATGCTCACCCCGTTGCCCAGCACGCAGCGGCTCAAGCCCGGCTGCGCCAGCCAGCCCATGTTCGGTGTGCAGCCAGTGCTGCTGGACGAAAAAGGCGCACTCATCGAAGGCCCCGGCGCCGGCCTGCTGGCCATCAAGGCCAGTTGGCCCGGGCAGATTCGCAGCGTCTATGGCGACCATCAGCGCATGGTCGAAACCTACTTCAAGCCCCTGCCCGGCTACTACTTCACCGGTGACGGCGCACGCCGCGATGCCGATGGCGACTACTGGATAACCGGGCGCATCGACGACGTTATCAACGTGTCCGGCCACCGCATCGGCACGGCCGAGGTGGAAAGCGCGCTGGTCCTGCACGACAGCGTCGCCGAAGCGGCAGTGGTCGGCTACCCCCATGACCTCAAGGGCCAGGGAGTGTACGCCTTTGTCACGACCATGAACGGCGTGGACCCGGACGACGCGCTCAAGGCCGAACTGCTGGCCCTGGTCAGCAAGGAAATCGGCAGCTTCGCCAAACCGGAACTGATCCAATGGGCGCCGGCGCTGCCCAAAACCCGCTCGGGCAAGATCATGCGGCGTATACTGCGCAAGATCGCCTGCAACGAGCTGGAAAACCTCGGCGATACCTCGACCCTGGCCGACCCGAGCGTGGTCCAGGGCTTGATCGACAAACGCCTCAACCAATAGCCGGCGGCACATGTTAATGGCCGCCCTGAACGACAGGTCGCCATGGAAGCCCTTCGCCGCCGCATCGAAACCCAGGTCATGAGCCTCACCGGGCTGGCCCTCGGCCAGCTCGACCTGGAATCGCCCAAGGGCGACCCTGGCCTGTTTGGCCCGCAAAGCATCAGTTGGCAGGTACACGGTGACTTCCCGAGCATGCTGGTCGGCGGCATCAGTGCCCTCATGCTGCAACTGCTGCACCCTCTGGCCCTGGCCGGGGTGTGGGACCACTCGAACTTTCGCCAGGACCTGCTCGGCCGTTTGCGCCGCACCAGCCAGTTCATTTCCGGCACCACCTTTGGCTCGACCCGCGACGCCGACTGGCTGATCGAAAAGGTCCGCACCATTCACCTGCAAGTCACCGGTACCGCCCCGGATGGCCGCCCCTATGCGGCCAGCGACCCGGGCTTGCTGACCTGGGTGCACGTCGCCGAGGTGAGCAGTTTTCTCGCCGCCCACCTGCGTTACCGCAACCCGCACCTGCCGCGTGCCGAGCAGGATGCCTACTACAACGAGATTGCCCTGATCGCCGAACGCCTTGGCGCCCGTGATGTACCGCGCTCCTGCCAGCAAGTCGAAGACTACCTGCGGCAGATGCGCCCGCAGTTGCAGAGCGATGCGCGCAGCTTCGAGGTGGTCGACATCCTGCTTGCCGCACCGGCCCCCAGCCGCCTGGCGCAACCTGTCGGCAAGCTGATGCTGAACGCGGGCATCGACCTGCTGCCCGATTGGGCCCAGGCCATGCTGGGCCTGCAACAAGGCCCCTTGCAGCGCCGCATGATCCGCCTTGGCCTGCAACGCACGGCGCCGGTACTGCGCTGGGCCATGCGCGACGGCTCGGCGCATCGGGCAAAGCGCCGCATGGGCATCGAATGAGGCGAAATGGTCGCCTCAGCGGAACTGATTTAACGTGCCATACTCCAAGCACTCCTGCTTAGACAGACGAAGCGACACATGTACAAAGGATTGACTCGCGCCCTCGGCGCCATGCTGGCCCTCGTAGCCCTCTATAGCCTGCTCGGCTTTCTCATTCTTCCCGGTGTCGCCCTGCGCATCGCCAACCAGCAGTTGGCGCACTATGCCAGCGTGCCGGCGCACCTGCAGCGCATCGAGCTGAACCCCTTCAGCCTCGAACTGACGCTATGGGGCTTGCAGATCGGCGAGCCTGGCAAGGAACAAGTCGGTTTCGAGCGGCTGTACGCCAACCTCTCGCTCGACAGCCTGTGGAGCGGTGCCCTGCACCTGACCGCGGTGGAACTCGACAAACCGCGCAACGAAGTGCTGTTTGCCAAGGACGGGACGCTCAACCTCACCCAGTTGTTCAAGTTGCCCGCCAGTGAGGCCAAGCCGGACCAGCCGCCCAGCGACCCGTTCCCGCTTCGCATCGGCAGCATCAAGCTCACCGAAGGTTACCTGCACTTCGAGGATCAACGCCCGAGCGAGCCGATCGAATTCCTCTACGACAACATGAACCTGGAGCTGAAAAACCTCAGCACCCTGCCGGACGACAATGCCGACATGACGCTGGTGGCCAACGGCCCCAACGGTGGGCGCATCGACTGGAAAGGCACCCTTGGCCTGTCGCCGATCGCCTCCGAAGGCACGCTGAAGATCACCGACGGCAAGATGAAACTGTTCTGGCCGTATGTGCGTGATGCCGTGCCGCTGGTGCTCGAAGACGGCGTGATCAGCCTCGATACCCACTACAAGCTCAACCTGTCCAAGCAGACCGAGCTGTTGCTGGACAACACCTCGGTACGCATCGCGCCTTTCGCCATCAAGGCGCCAGATGGGCGCAAACTCGCGCGTCTGGCCAGCCTTGAGGTGAGTGAAACCTCCATCGACCTGGCCAAGCAACAGGTGATCGTCGGCAAGATTCGTAGCGAAAAACTCGAAACCTGGGCTGCGCTGGAAAAAGATGGCCAACTCGATTGGCAGAAGCTGTTCGCCAGCCAACCGGCCAAGCCCACCCCCAAGGAAAAGGCCGAACCCGCCGCTGCCGAGCCTGCGCCCGATGCGCAAACCGCCAACACGCCAAGCAAGCCCTGGCAGGTGCTGCTCAAGGACGTGCAGCTGCGCAACTACAGCGTGCACCTGGCAGACCGCAGCCAGAAGGAACCCGTGGCCCTGGACGTCGGCCCGCTGAATGTCGACCTGCAAGGCTTCGACAGCCTCAACCAGACGCCTTTCACGCTCAAGCTCGATACCGGTGTGGGCAAGCAAGGCAAGCTGCAGGCCACTGGCCAGGTCAACCTGGCGCCGATCTGGGCCAAGCTGGATGTCAGCACACGTGACATCGACCTGCGTGTGGCCCAGGCCTACATCAGCCCGTTCATCCTCCTGGAACTTCGCAGCGGCATGCTCGCCAGCGACCTGAAGGTCGACTTGAAAAGTACCGAGCCACTGGCCTTCAACGTCGCCGGCAAGGCCCAGGTCAACCAACTGCATACGCTCGACACCATCAAGGGCCGCGACTTCGTGAAGTGGCAGCAAGTGAACGTCGACGGCCTGTCGTATGTGCACGGTGATGCCCTGTCGATCGACAAGGTGACCCTGCTGCAGCCTTATGCGCGCTTCATCATCAACGAAGACCGCACCACCAACATCAACGACCTGCTGATCCCGCAACCGGCCGACGCGCCTGCGTCCAAGGCTGCCAAACCGGCCAGCAACGACAAGCCGTTGGGCATACACATCGGCCAGATCGACATCAACGACGGCTCGGCCAACTTCGCTGACCTGTCCCTCACGCCCAACTTCGCCACGGCCGTGCAACAGCTCAACGGCCAGGTCGGCACGATCGACAACCGTAAGCCGAACCCGGCCAAGGTGGACATCAAGGGCAAGGTCGACCGCTATGCGCCGGTTACCATCAAGGGTGCGCTCAACCCGTTCAACCCGCTGGCCAGCCTGGATATCGCCACCAGCTTCAAGCGGGTCGAACTGACCACGCTGACGCCCTACTCCGGCAAGTTCGCAGGCTTCCGTATCCGCAAGGGCCGGCTCAACCTTGACCTGCACTACCTGATTACCAACGGCCAGCTCAAGGCCGAGAACAAGGTGGTGGTCGAGCAATTGCAGCTGGGTGAGAAGGTCGACAGCCCGGATGCCGTGGACCTGCCGATCCGCCTGGCGGTTGCGCTGCTCAAGGATACCGAAGGCAAGATCTCCATCGAGTTGCCGGTGACGGGTGACCTCAACAACCCGCAGTTCAGCGTCATGCCGATTGTCTGGCAAACCCTGCGCAACCTGGTGTTGCGCGCGGCCCAGGCACCGTTCAAGTTCATTGGCGGGCTGATTGCTGGCGGGGGCTCGGAAGACCTCGGCAACGTGTCATTCGCCCCAGGCTCGAGTGAACTCAGTGGCGACGCCCAGTCGTCGCTGGACAAACTGGCCTCGGCCCTCAAGGAGCGCCCGGAGCTGCGCCTGGAAATCGAAGGCACCAGCGCGCAGACCAGCGACGGCCCGTTGATCGCCCAGCAGCGCCTGGACCGCGAGTACCAGGCCACCTGGTACAAGATCCTGCAGCGTCGTGGCGACAAGGTGCCTGCCAATGCCTCGATGCTGGTGGTCGACGACAGCGACAAGCCGGCGATGCTCGAAGGCATCTACCGCAATCGCCTGAAGCAGCAACCACCGGCTGAGTGGGAACAACTGGGGCGCGACGAGCGCACCGCCAAGCTGCGTGAAGCGGTGATCAAGTCCTGGGCCGAGAGCGCCCCCTTGCTGCGTACGCTCGGCCAGGAGCGGGCCAGCAGCATCAAGGACTACCTGGTGGACAAGGGCAAGCTGGAAGACGACCGGGTGTACTTCATCGATACCACCCTGGGTCAGGCTGAGAAGGATGGCCGGGTGATCACCCCGATGCACCTGGATGCCGAGTGATCAACCCCGGGCCGCTTCGCGGGCTTGCCCCGCGAAGCGGCCGGTACCGGCAATAAAAGCTGCAATCAGGCCAACCGCTGGCCCGACACCGCCGGGTGATACAGCGGCTGTACCTTGTTACCTGCCGGGTCCAGCAAATGGAAGCTGCGCGCGCCGTCCCCATGGTTGAATGGACGGTCGAGCAAGGTCACCCCGCGCGCCTTGAAGTACTGGTACCAGGCCTCCAGCTCTTCCACGCTGTCGACGATGAAGCCGTAGTGGTCGAGAGTCTGCAAACCATTGGCCGCCCCCGCCCCGCGCCCCAATGACAAATTGTCGTTACCGCAGGTCAGGTAGACCAAGTCTTCATTGGCCCGGTTGAGCACCTCCATACCAAGCACGTCGACGTAAAAGCGCTCGCACTCCTCAAGGTTAGGGACTAGCAAGGCAATATGGCGCAGGCCATTCAGACGGCCAGGGCGGGCAGGCAACTCGGACATTGGCGAAACTCCTTTTTTGTATACAATTCAGATCTGAATTTAAAACAAAAGGAGCGCCATGTGTATAGCCTGTTTATCAAGACACGCGTGAAGCCCGGCAGCGCCGAGGCTTTTCTGACCGCCATCAAGGCCAATGCCGCTGCTTCCGTGGCAACCGAGCCCGGTTGCCTGGTGTTCGACGTGTCTCAGGACCGCCTCGATCCCGACGTGATCTACCTCTACGAGATCTACCGTGACGATGCCGCCTACGAGGCACACACCCTGACAGCGCACTTTCGCGACAGTCGCCCGCTGGTCGAACCGCTGATCGTCGAGCAGGCGTGTTTCGAGAGCGACGTTATCGCCCGTAACCCGGTTTTCTGAGGCGCACAGTAAAAAGCCCCGGCAGTGATGCCAGGGCTTTCCTGAAAAGTGGCCAATTCCGTTTGGCCTATGGGACATTCCTTATTCGGACTTCAGGCCATCAGACATTACGCTTTTGACACCCTTGATGTTTTTGGTGATCCGTACCGCTTCTTCCTTCTGCGAATCGGTGACTTTCACATCCGAAGACAGCGACACCACACCTTGGCTAGTCTCGACTTTGATGTCGCTGCCTGGGATGCCTTTTTCAGTCAGCAGATCAGCTTTGACCTTGGTGGTGATCCAAGTATCAGAGCCTTCCTGTTTCGCATCGTCCACTGTATTGGCAGCCAACATGACTGGAGCCTGGGTGGCTTGGGCTGCAAATGCCGCGTTAGCCATGGTCAGGGTCAGAGCGGTAGCAGTAGCGGCAGCAATGGCGAACTTCTTCATGTGAGTCACTCCTGTTTTTCGAAAGGTCTGCGCCGTTATTCCTGGCTGCAGGTATGAAGGTAGTTGCACGTGCTGTGCCAGTTTCCCCTCTTCCATTTAACCTTTATAAATCAATGACTTATACATACTGGCGATTTGCATGAGTCGTGCAATTTGCAACCTGCGGGGTAAACCTGCGTGCAAGATGCAACTGTGCAAAAGGTTCCCTGCGGGCATAAAAAAAGAGCCCCGAAGGGCTCTTTTTTCATTGCGCGTCAGTCGCTTAGACGCCGGAGGCCTTGGCCGCGGCAACGTCTTTGATCGACAGCTTGATACGGCCGCGGTTGTCCACGTCCAGTACCAGTACTTCCACTTCCTGACCTTCTTTCAGAATGTCGGTGACCTTCTCGACGCGAGCATCGCTCAGCATGGAGATGTGCACCAGGCCATCCTTGCCAGGCAGGATGTTGACGAAGGCACCGAAATCAACGATGCGCTCGACCTTGCCGACATAGATCTTGCCGATTTCGGCCTCTGCAGTGATGCCCAGGATGCGCTGACGAGCTGCTTCAGCCGCTTCCTTGGTTTCGCCGAAGATCTTGATCGAGCCATCGTCTTCGATGTCGATCGAAGCCTTGGTCTCTTCGCAGATGGCACGGATGGTGGCGCCGCCTTTACCGATGACGTCACGGATCTTGTCGGTGTCGATCTTCATCGCGATCATGGTCGGGGCGTTGGCCGACAGCTCGGTACGCGATTGACCAATGATCTGGTTCATCTGGCCGAGGATGTTCAGGCGCGCTTCCAGGGCTTGGCCCAGGGCGATTTCCATGATCTCTTCGGTGATGCCGTTGATCTTGATGTCCATCTGCAGTGCGGTAACACCCTTGGCGGTACCGGCAACCTTGAAGTCCATGTCGCCCAGGTGGTCTTCGTCACCCAGGATGTCGGTCAGAATGGCGAACTTCTCGCCTTCCTTGACCAGGCCCATGGCGATACCGGCCACTGGCGCCTTCATCGGTACACCGGCGTCCATCAGGGCCAGGGAAGCACCGCAGACCGAAGCCATGGAGCTCGAACCGTTGGACTCGGTGATTTCCGATACCACACGAATGGTGTACGGGAACACGTCGGCGGCAGGCAGCATGGCCTGTACCGAACGGCGGGCCAGACGGCCGTGGCCGATTTCACGACGGCCAGCACCGCCCATGCGGCCACACTCGCCCACCGAGAACGGCGGGAAGTTGTAGTGCAGCATGAAGGGGTCTTTCTTCTCGCCTTCGAGGGTGTCCAGCAGCTGGGCGTCACGCGCAGTACCCAGGGTCGCGACGACCAGGGCCTGGGTTTCACCACGGGTGAACAGTGCCGAACCGTGAGTCTTCGGCAGCACGCCGACTTCGATGCTCAGCGGGCGAACGGTCTTGGTGTCACGACCATCGATACGTGGCTTGCCGTTTACGATGTTTTCGCGAACGGTGCGGTATTCGATTTCGCCGAAGATTTCTTTGACTTCGGAAGCCGAAGGCTGGCCTTCTTCACCGGAGAACTTGGCGATCGCCTGATCACGCAGCTCGCCCAGGCGCGCGTAGCGGTCGGCCTTGACGGTGATGGTGTAGCCCTGCGAAACAGCCTCGCCGAACTCGGCGCGGATGGCGTTGAGCAGCTCGGTGTTGGCAACAGCGGGTTTCCAGTCCCAGGTCGGCTTGCCCGCTTCGGCGGCCAGCTCTTTGACAGCCTGGATAACGGACTGGAATTCGTCGTGGGCGAACAGTACGGCGCCCAGCATCTGGTCTTCGGTCAGTTCTTGGGCTTCCGATTCAACCATCAGTACGGCGTCGGAGGTACCGGCAACGACCATGTCCAGGCTCGAGGCAGCCAGTTGCTCATAGGTCGGGTTCAGCAGGTAGCCGGTGCTTTCGTGGAAGGCTACGCGGGCGGCGCCGATCGGGCCTTCGAACGGAATGCCGGAAATAGCCAGGGCAGCCGAGGTACCGATCATCGCAGCGATGTCCGGGTCGGTCTTCTTGCTGGTGGAAACCACGGTGCAGACGACCTGGACTTCGTTCATGAAGCCTTCAGGGAACAGCGGGCGGATCGGACGGTCGATCAGGCGCGAGGTCAGGGTCTCTTTCTCGGAAGGACGGCCTTCACGCTTGAAGAAGCCACCCGGGATCTTGCCGGCGGCGTAGGTCTTTTCCTGGTAGTGGACCGACAGCGGGAAGAAACCCTTGCCTGGATCGGCCTGCTTGGCACCTACCACAGTCACCAGCACGGTGACGTCGTTGTCGACGGTAACCAGCACTGCGCCGGTTGCCTGACGGGCAATGCGGCCCGTTTCGAGAGTAACGGTCGATTGACCGAACTGGAATGTCTTGATTACCGGGTTCACGGTTTCCTACCTTTTCAGTGGCTCTGGGGGGAACTGGTTTCTTGCGAATTCTTGGGCAGAACGGGGAATCGGCCCCATTGACCGTCCAGATACAACACGAGGCTGGGAGCCTGGCCGAAGTGCGGAAAACCGCTCAACGTAACCAGGCTGCCAACCTCGGAGATACGCATGGCGTGCCCAAAGACAACGCTGCCAGGCAGCGTTGCCAATGCATGAGACGCCATGCACACCACTGACCAGGCCGCTATTAGCGACGCAGGCCCAGGCGACCGATCAGGGCGCTGTAACGAGTGGTGTCTTTACCCTTCAGGTAGTCCAGCAGCTTACGACGCTGGTTAACCATACGGATCAGGCCACGACGCGAGTGGTGGTCTTTACCGTTGGCCTTGAAGTGGCCTTGCAGCTTGTTGATGTTCGCGGTCAGCAGAGCAACCTGAACTTCCGGGCTACCAGTGTCGCCAGCAGCTTGCTGGTAGTCGGTAACGATTTGAGCTTTTTCTTCAACGCTGAGGGCCATTTGGCTTCTCCTGATAACGGATCCCGCGAGCGGGGTCCAATAGGCCAGGGACAAATCCCTGTATTAATAAGAAAGGTGTGACCGTGCCTACTGACAGCCACCCTTGATCCCGTAGGGCCCGGCCGAAGCCAGACCCTGCGGTTTCGGTCATTCCGACCGAATCAGCCGACGTGGCGCAATGCGCCCGTCTTCGCTCACTTCACCGATACCGATGAAGCGCGCATTGTGATCCTGTACGCGGACCATGCCAAACTGCGGTGCATCCGGCGCACGTACTGCCTGGCCATGCAGCCAGTAGAACGCACTGTGCTCGGAC
The DNA here is from genome assembly GCF_014269165.1 of Pseudomonas sp. SWRI68. Classification (NCBI taxonomy): domain Bacteria; kingdom Pseudomonadati; phylum Pseudomonadota; class Gammaproteobacteria; order Pseudomonadales; family Pseudomonadaceae; genus Pseudomonas; species Pseudomonas sp. SWRI68. Next base: position 41,970 of record NZ_JABWRU010000020.1, read on the forward strand.
AAACTCACCATTGGCCAGTCCTGCAGCCCGCTGTCGGAAGGCATCAGGAAGCGATCGAGCGCTTCGTTGCCACCTTCGGCATGGGCCTGTTCGAGTTCCTCGAGGGTCACCGTCTGTGCCAGCTCGAAGGGCCCGGCCTGGGTCCTGCGCAGCTCGGCGACATAAGCGCCACAGCCAAGGGCTTCGCCGATATCCTCCACCAGGGTGCGGATATAGGTGCCTTTGCTGCATCCTACCGTCAACCGTGCACGGGTGCCTTCGCACTCGAGCAACTCCAAGCGGTTAATAGTAACAGAACGCGCCTCGCGCTCCACTACCTCTCCAGCACGAGCCAGTTTGTACAGTGGCTGGCCGTCACGCTTGAGCGCCGAGTACATCGGCGGTATCTGGCTGATCGGGCCACGAAAACGGGGCAGCAGCGCCTCGATGTCGGCACGACCAACGGTCACTTCACGGGTCTGCAGGACCTCGCCTTCAGCATCGGCAGTATTGGTAGTCTGCCCCATCTGCATGACGGTTTCGTAGCCCTTGTCGGAATCGAGCAGGTACTGCGAAAACTTGGTCGCTTCGCCGAAGCACAGTGGCAGCACGCCGGTTGCCAGCGGGTCGAGGCTGCCGGTGTGGCCGGCCTTCTCCGCGTTGAGCAACCAGCGCACTTTCTGCAGTGCCGCGTTGGAGGTGAAGCCCAGTGGCTTGTCCAGCAGGATGATGCCGCTGACGTTGCGGCGGATACGTTTGACCTGGGCCACCGCTTACTCCTTGGTGTCCAGCTCGTCGGTAGCCTTGTGCAGGCGGTCTTCAGCCACTGCACGCTCGATCAGCGCCGACAGGTGTACACCGCGGCTGACGCTTTCATCGAAGTGGAAATGCAGCTGGGGCACGCTGCGCAGTTGCATCGAACGCCCCAGGTGCAGGCGCAGGAAGCTGGCGGCGCTGTTCAGTGCCTTGAGCGACTGCTTCACGGCATCTGGCGTTTCCTCGCCCATGACGGTGATGAACACCTTGGCATGGCCCAGGTCGCGGCTGACATCCACGGCGGTGATGGTCACCAGGCCGACACGTGGATCCTTGACTTCGCGGCGGATCAGCTCAGCCAGCTCGCGCTGCATCTGATCACCGATACGTTGGGTACGGCTATATTCTTTGGCCATTCTTGCTACCTGTAACTTAAAGCGGCAAACGCCCGGTCAAGCTGATGCCTGACCGGGCGCTACCTGTAAAGGCGCCGCCAACCGCCCTGTAGCGGGGGCTTGCGGCAAGCTCGCCCTTAGAGGGTACGAGCCACCTGGACTTTCTCGAAGACTTCGATCTTGTCGCCGACCTTGACGTCGTTGTAGCTCTTGACGCCAATACCGCACTCCATGCCCGAACGTACTTCGGCAGCGTCGTCCTTGAAGCGACGCAGCGATTCCAGCTCGCCTTCGAAGATCACAACGTCCTCGCGCAGAACGCGGATCGGACGGTTGCGGTACACGGTACCTTCGATGACCATACAGCCAGCGATGGCGCCGAACTTCGGCGAACGGAACACGTCACGCACTTCGGCGACACCCAGGATGTTCTCGCGAACATCGCTGCCGAGCATGCCGGTCAGGGCCTTCTTGACGTCTTCGATGATGTCGTAGATCACGTTGTAGTAACGCATATCCAGACCTTCCTGCTCGACGATCTTGCGCGCACCGGCATCGGCACGCACGTTGAAGCCGAACAGCACCGCGTTGGACGCCAGCGCCAGGTTGGCGTCGCTCTCGGTGATACCACCCACACCGCCGCCAATCACGCGAACCTGTACTTCCTCGTTGCCCAAGCCGCCGAGCGAGCCGTTCAACGCTTCCAGGGAACCACGTACATCGGTCTTGAGGACGATGTTGAGGGTTTTCTTCTCTTCCTGACCCATGGTCTCGAAGATGTTTTCCAGCTTGCCAGCGTGAGCACGGGCCAGCTTGACCTCGCGGTACTTGCCTTGACGGAACAGGGCAACTTCGCGGGCTTTCTTCTCGTCAGCAACCACCGACAGCTCGTCACCGGCTTCCGGGGTACCGTCCAGGCCAAGGATCTCGACCGGGATCGACGGGCCAGCTTCCTTCACAGGCTTGCCGTTCTCGTCGAGCATGGCACGTACACGGCCATAGTTGGAGCCGCACAGGACCATGTCGCCCTGACGCAGGGTACCGTCCTGAACCAGGATGGTCGCCACTGGGCCACGGCCCTTGTCCAGGCGCGATTCGACGACGACACCACGACCAGGTGCGGTCGGGGTAGCGCTCAGTTCGAGGATCTCGGCCTGCAGCAGAACGGCTTCGAGCAGCTCGTCCACACCGGTACCCATCTTCGCCGAAACCTTGACGAAAGGCGTGTCACCACCCCATTCCTCGGAGGTCACGCCTTCGACGGACAGCTCGTTGCGGATGCGATCGAGGTCGGCACCAGGCTTGTCGATCTTGTTCACGGCAACAACCAGTGGCACGCCAGCTGCCTTGGCATGCTGAACGGCTTCACGGGTTTGCGGCATCACGCCGTCGTCCGCCGCCACCACCAGGATGACGATGTCGGTCGCCTTGGCACCACGAGCACGCATCTGAGTGAACGCAGCGTGGCCCGGGGTATCGAGGAAGGTGACCATGCCGCGGTCGGTTTCCACGTGGTAGGCGCCGATGTGCTGGGTGATACCGCCGGCTTCGCCAGCAGCAACCTTGGCACGACGGATGTAGTCGAGCAGCGAGGTCTTACCGTGGTCAACGTGGCCCATGACGGTAACGACCGGGGCGCGCGATTCGGTTTTGCCTTCGAACTTCAGCGATTCGGCCAGGGAGTCTTCCAGGGCAGTATCGCTGACCAGGGTGACCTTGTGGCCCAGCTCTTCTGCGATCAGCTGAGCGGTTTCCTGGTCGAGCACCTGGTTGATGGTAACCGGGGTGCCCATCTTGAACATGAACTTGACCACTTCAGCGCCCTTGACGGACATCTGGTTGGCCAGTTCCGAGACCGTGATGGTCTCACCGATGGTCACGTCACGGATGACGGGGCCGGTCGGGCTCTGGAAGCCGTGCTGGTTACGCTTCTTCAGCTTGCCCTTGCCGCCACGACCACGACGAGCGCCATCGCTCTCTTCTTCGGTGGTACGCGGAGCAGCGCGTGGAGTCGGTGCTTTTTCCTTCTCCTTGACCTTGACCTTGATCGACACGCGAGGCGCCTCGCCACGACGACGGTCGTCATCACGAGTGCGGCTTTCGTTGCGACGGGTCTCGTCCTTCTTGCGCTCGGCAGCACGCGCAGCGGCATCTTCCGAGGCAGGCGCGTCAGCGACTACCGGTGCCGGTGCAGGTGCGGCAGCAGCGGCAGCCGGCTTGGCAGCTGGGGCCGCAGGGGCGGCATCAGCAGCCTGACGGCGGGCCTGATCTTCGTTGCGCTGGCGAACGTCGGCGTCAACCTTGTCGCGCGCAGCGTTTTCCGCCGCACGGCGCTCATCCTGCTCGCGTTTCTGCTCAGCCTGGATTTCTTCCGGGCTGCGCTGCACGAATACTTTCTTCTTGCGTACTTCTACGCTGATACTTTTGCTACCGGCGACACGCAGGGTGCTGGTGGTTTTGCGCTGCAAGGTAATCTTGCGCGGCTCTTCCGCCTTGCTCTTGTGGCTGCTTTTCAAATGAGTCAGCAGAGTCTGCTTCTCATTGTCGGTCACTACCTGACCGGCGTCGGTGTGCGGCAGACCTGCCTCACGCATCTGCTGCAGCAGGCGCTCTACCGGTGCCTCGACCTCTTGGGCCAGTTCTTTCACCGTGACTTGCGTCATGCACTTCTCTCCTCAGGCCGCGCCTAATTACTCGAACCAGTGGGCTCGGGCGGCCATGATCAACTTGCCGGCACGCTCTTCGTCGATGCCGTCGATGTCGAGCAGATCGTCGATCGACTGCTCGGCCAGGTCTTCGCGGTTAACCACGCCGCGCACCGCCAGTTCCGCCGCCAGGTCCTTGTCCATGCCCTCAAGGGAGAGCAGGTCTTCGGCCGGATGGGCGTCTGCCAGTTTTTCTTCGGTAGCGATGGCCTTGGTCAACAAACGGTCCTTGGCTCGAGCGCGGAGCTCATTGACGATATCTTCGTCAAAGCCATCGATGTTGAGCATTTCTTCCAACGGTACGTAGGCAATTTCTTCGAGGCTGGTAAAGCCTTCGTCGACCAGCACTTGGGCCAGCTCCTCGTCGACTTCCAGTTCATCGATGAAGTTGCGCAGGATGTCACCGGTTTCTGCTTGCTGCTTGGCCTGGATGTCCTTTTCGGTCATCACGTTCAAGGTCCAGCCGGTCAACTGACTGGCCAAACGAACGTTCTGACCGCCACGGCCAATGGCCTGGGCAAGGTTGTCTTCGGCGACGGCGATGTCCATGGCATGGGCATCCTCGTCAACGATAATCGCCGCGACTTCAGCCGGCGACATGGCGTTGATGACGAACTGCGCCGGGTTATCGTCCCACAGGACGATATCCACACGCTCACCACCCAACTCTCCGGATACGGCTTGGACACGCGAACCGCGCATGCCGATACAGGCACCTTGCGGGTCGATGCGCTTGTCCTTGGAGCGGACGGCGATCTTGGCTCGCGAACCCGGATCACGGGAGGCAGCCATGACTTCAATGAGGCCCTCGGCAATTTCCGGCACTTCAATGCGGAAAAGCTCGATCAGCATCTGTGGCGCAGTGCGCGACAGGATCAGCTGGGGGCCACGGTTTTCAGTGCGGATTTCCTTGAGCAGCGCACGCAGGCGCACGCCAACCCGGAAAGTCTCGCGGGGAATGATGTCTTCGCGAGCCAGCAAGGCCTCGGCGTTGTTGCCCAGGTCAACGATGACGTTGTCGCGGGTAACCTTCTTGACGGTACCGGAGATGATCTCGCCCACGCGTTCGCGGTAGGCATCGACCACCTGGGCGCGCTCGGCCTCACGGACCTTCTGCACGATGACCTGCTTGGCGGTCTGGGCGGCGATACGACCGAACTCGATAGACTCGATCTTCTCCTCGATCACGTCACCGACCTTGGCTTCAGGGTGGGTCTCGTGGATCTTGCTCAACCAGGTCTCGATTGCCGGATCATCAAGATCGGCTTCATCGACCACGGTCCAGCGACGGAAGGTCTCGTAGCTACCGGTGTGGCGGTTGATTTCCACACGCAGGTCGACTTCGTCCTCAAAACGTTTTTTGGTTGCAGTGGCCAGGGCCACTTCCAGCGCTTCGAAAATGACGCCGGGCGGTACACCCTTTTCGTTGGATACCGATTCAACAACCAGCAGTACTTCTTTGCTCATCGTACGCCTCGCCTTGCGCAAGCCATTGGGCCCGGATAGTCCGCCGGGCCCGGCACGTCTCAGTCAAAACTGGGAATAATATTGGCCTTGTCGATCGAGTCGATCGGCAACAGGAACTCCTGGTCGTCCACCTGGACCACCACATCCTGCTCCTCCACACCGCGGAGAAGGCCCTGGAAGTTACGACGACCCTCGAAGGGTGAGCGCAGCTTGATCTTCACTTGTTCGCCGGCATGCGAGGCAAACTGTTCAAGCGTGAACAGCGGGCGTTCCATGCCAGGAGAAGAAACCTCTAGGGTATATTCAGAGCTGATCGGATCTTCCACATCGAGGACGCTGCTGACCTGACGGCTGACTTCAGCGCAGTCGTCCACCAGAATGCCGCCTTCCTTATCGATGTAGACACGTAGTACCGAATGCTTGCCCTGGGAGACGAATTCGATCCCCCAGCATTCGAAGCCCAGCCCCGTGACCACCGGGGCCAACAAGGCCTGCAACTGTTCTAGCTTGCTCGACACCTGAACCCCCTCGTGCATGCTGTGCAAATAAAAAATGGGCGAAGCGCCCATCCCTGAAAGCGCCGTTGGACAACGACGCCGAAAACTGTTCGGCTAGCAAAAAGCCCCTGAAAAGGGGCTCCGCTAAAGCTGGTTGCGGGGGCTGGATTTGAACCAACGACCTTCGGGTTATGAGCCCGACGAGCTACCAAGCTGCTCCACCCCGCGACAAAGCTGGGGCGAAAGTATAAGACCGAACCCCGTACGGGGTCAATCCGACCTCCACCTACAAGAAAGCCCGCATAAAGCGGGCTCTCTTGCTTCAATTGGTACCGAGAAGGGGACTCGAACCCCTACACCCTATGGGCACAACCACCTCAAGGTTGCGTGTCTACCAATTCCACCACCTCGGCAATACTACTTCTTGAAACCCGTTACTTCTGCTCTTCTGCCGGAGGAGGTACATCACCCGTACTCGGAGTGGCTTCGCTCTTCTGCTGTTGGAGCACCGGTACATCATCATTCACTGCCGGCTTTTGCTCTTTCACTTCCAACACTGCTGGATCTGGAAGGCCCGCCTGGGTCAGCTTGTGAGCTTGTTCCTTGGCGAAGTATCCTAACCCAAGTGCTGTCAAAAAGAAAGTGGCAGCGAGTATTGCAGTGAATTTACTTAGGAAGGTTGCAGAGCCTTGGCTTCCGAACACAGTATTTGAGGCACCTGCGCCGAAAGATGCACCTGCTTCCGCACCCTTACCCTGTTGCAACAGAACCAGCACTACTAGCGACAGCGCTGCCAACAGATGAAAAACAACGATAACTGTTTCCAGCATTTGTTCAGTTTCCTGCGGCGCGACAAATTGCACCGAATTCGTCTGCGTTCAGGGACGCTCCACCAATGAGCCCCCCATCGATATCCGGCATGCCGAACAGTTCGGCCGCATTGGCCGCCTTCACGCTGCCGCCGTAGAGCAGCTGCACCTTCGCAGCCACTTCAGCATCTTCTGCCGCCAACTGACCGCGGATGGCAGCATGCACATCCTGAGCCTGTTGGGGCGTGGCCGTAAGGCCAGTGCCGATGGCCCATACAGGCTCATAAGCAATTACTGCATTGGCAAAAGCCTTAACACCGAACGCTTCGATGATACTGCTTAGTTGACGCCCGACAACTTCGAGCGTCTTGCCCGCCTCGCGCTCTTCAAGGGTTTCCCCAATACACAGCACGGGCTTCAAACCTTTGGCCTGTGCGGCTGCAAACTTGCGGTTCAGCACTTCATCACTCTCGCCGATGACCTGGCGACGCTCCGAATGCCCAACCAACACCAACTTGCAGCCCACTTCGGCCAGCTGTTCCGGGCAAACTTCCCCGGTCAGCGCACCCTGTTCGGGTTGTACAGCAGAATTCTGTGCGCCGACAGTTATTTCTTTACCTACCAGGCCATCGATCACTTGATTGATGAACAAGGCCGGTGGAAATACCGCGACTTCCACTCCGCTCGGCAGGGCAAGATTGCTCAAGCCCTCGGTCAGCTCAGCGACGCTGGCGCGGGTACCGTGCATCTTCCAGTTACCAGCTACCATAGGGCGACGCATGCTTTACCTCGTCGGTCAAAGTGGGCGCAGATCTTACCCAACCAGATCTGCGCTGGCAAGCGCCTTCAGACACAAACTTCGCTGACCAGTTTCGCCAGGGCTTCGGCATGGCCGCGAACCTGACTTTCGTCGTCGCCTTCGACCATGACCCGCACCAACGGCTCGGTACCGGACTTGCGCAGCAGCACGCGACCGCGACCGGCCATCGCCTCGGTGACCTTGGCACTGGCTTCCTGCACCGCAGGGTGCTCCAGAGGGTCGACCTTGCTTGCCCCATAGCGCACGTTGATCAGTACCTGAGGGCACTTGCGCAGGGCCTGACGGGCCTGGGCCAGTGTCTCCCCGCGACGCTTGAGGGCCATCAGCACCTGCAGCGCGGCGATGATCGCATCACCGGTGGTGGTGTGGTTGCAGCACACGACATGCCCGGAGTTTTCACCCCCGACCAACCACTCGCGCTCGATCAGTTCGGCCATGACGTAACGGTCGCCAACCTTGGCCCGCACGAACGGGATATCCAGCTCCTTGAGCGCAAGCTCAAGGCCGAGGTTGCTCATCAGCGTCCCCACTACCCCGCCTTGCAGCTTGCCGCGGTCATGCAGGTCACGGGCGATGATGAACAGCAACTCGTCGCCGTCGACGATGGCACCCGTGTGATCGACCATCAGCACCCGGTCACCGTCGCCATCGAAGGCGATACCGAGGTCGGCATGGCCCACCAGCACGGCGGCCTGCAGCGACTCGATATGGGTAGAGCCACAGCCTTCGTTGATGTTCAAGCCATCAGGCTGAGCATTCAGAATGGTCACGTCGGCACCCAGTTCGCGGAACACGCTTGGCGCGACCTTGTACGTGGCGCCATGGGCGCAATCGACCACCAGCTTGAGGCCGTCGAAGCTGGTGCTCGAAGGCACGCTGCTCTTGCAGAACTCGATGTAGCGGCCAGCCGCATCGTTGATGCGCGAGACCTTGCCCAGCTTGCCCGACTCGACCACCGTCATCGGCTGGTCGAGCAACTCTTCGATCATCAACTCGACTTCGTCAGGCAGCTTGGTGCCCTGGCCAGAGAAGAACTTGATGCCGTTGTCGTCGTGCGGGTTGTGCGACGCGCTGATGACAATGCCGGCTTCAGCGTGGAAGGTACGCGTGAGGTAAGCGATGGCCGGGGTCGGCATCGGCCCGAGCAGCATCACATCGGCACCGGCCGCAGAAAGCCCGGCCTCGAGCGCAGATTCGAACATGTAACCGGAAATACGCGTGTCCTTGCCCACCAGTACCCGGCAATGGCCCTGCTTGCGGAAAGCCATGCCAGCCGCCCAGCCGAGCTTCAGCATGAAGTCCGGCGTGATCGGGAATTCGCCGACGCGGCCACGAATGCCGTCGGTACCAAAGTATTTTCTGCTCATAGCGACTCCAATGTTCTTATTCGGCGTGTTGAACCGCAGCGATCATGCGTACCACATCGACAGTTTCGGCCACATCATGGACGCGAAGGATGCTCGCCCCCTTGGTCATGGCCAACGCTGCCAGCGCCAGGCTGCCGTACAAACGCTCGCCGACCGGACGATCCAGCGTCAGGCCGATCATGCTCTTTCGTGAAACACCCACCAGCAGTGGGCGCCCAAGGCGATAGAGCGCTTCCATGTGCTTGAACAGGCTCAGGTTGTGCGCCAGTGTCTTGGCGAAACCGAAGCCTGGGTCAAGAATGATTCTGCTTGCATCGATGCCCGCCGCAGCGCAAGCGGCCATCCGTTGTTCAAGATATCGCGTAACGTCCGCTGTCACATCATCGTAATGCGGGTCGTCCTGCATATTGCCCGGCTCACCGCGCATGTGCATCAGGCACACCGGCAGGCCGGTATCGGCCGCCGCGTCCAGGGCACCATCGCGCTCCAGCGCGCGTACGTCGTTGATCAGCCCAGCCCCCAGCCGCGCAGACTCGCGGATGACCGCAGGCGTGGAAGTATCAACCGAAATGACCACATCCAGGCGGCTATTGATTGCCTCGACCATCGGCGCCACGCGCTCGATTTCTTCGATCACGGACACGGCACGCGCCCCAGGGCGCGTCGACTCGCCACCGATGTCGATCAGCGTGGCGCCTGCGGCGACCATCGCTTCGGCATGCCGCAGCGCAGCGTCGCGCTGGCTGAAGCGCCCGCCGTCGGAGAAGGAGTCGGGGGTGATATTGAGGATACCCATGACATGGGTACGCGACAAATCAAGAACCCGGTTGCCGCAAGGCAACCGGGTCGGGTACTGCACTGAACTCATAGATGCCCTTAGTGTTGAGCCGCTGGGCCGCCAATCGGCGATTCCGGGCGATCATCCTGGGCTGCCGGGGTACCCGAAGCCGAGTCACCATCCCAATCGCGAGGCTCGCGCGGGGCACGACCATTCATGATGTCGTCGATCTGGTCGGCATCGATGGTCTCGTACTTCATCAGCGCTTCAGCCATGGCATCGAGCTTGTCACGGTTGTCGGTGAGCAACTGCTTGGCCGTGGCGTAGCACTGGTCGATGATGCTGCGCACTTCCGAGTCGATCAGCTTGGCGGTTTCACCCGACACGCTGGCGTGCTGGCTGCCGGCGCTACGACCGAGGAACACCTCGCCTTCTTCTTCGGCATACATCAACGGGCCGAGCTTCTCGGAAAGGCCCCACTTGGTGACCATGTTCCGGGCAATCTGGCTGGCACGCATGATGTCGTTGGAGGCACCGGTGGTGACGCCGTCGAAGCCCAGGGTCATTTCTTCGGCGATACGGCCGCCGTACAGCGAGCAGATCTGGCTGATCAGCGCACGCTTGGACAGGCTGTAACGGTCTTCTTCAGGCAGGAACATGGTCACACCCAGGGCACGACCACGCGGGATGATCGAAACCTTGTAGACCGGGTCATGCTCAGGCACCAGGCGACCGACGATGGCGTGACCGGCTTCGTGGTAGGCGGTGTTCTGTTTTTCTTTCTCGGACATGACCATGGTCTTGCGCTCGGCGCCCATCATGATCTTGTCTTTGGCCAGCTCGAACTCTTTCATTTCGACCAGGCGCTTGTTGGAGCGAGCAGCGAACAACGATGCTTCGTTGACCAGGTTGGCCAGGTCGGCACCGGAGAAGCCTGGGGTACCACGGGCAATGACCGCCGGGTTGACGTTCTCGCCGATCGGCACCTTGCGCATGTGCACCTTGAGGATCTGCTCACGGCCGCGGATGTCCGGCAGGCCAACCACCACCTGGCGGTCGAAACGACCAGGACGCAGCAGTGCCGGGTCGAGGACGTCCGGACGGTTGGTCGCGGCGATGACGATGATGCCATCGTTCATCTCGAAGCCATCCATCTCTACCAGCAGCTGGTTGAGGGTTTGTTCGCGCTCATCATGACCACCGCCCATACCGGCGCCACGGTGGCGACCCACGGCGTCGATTTCGTCGATGAAGATGATGCACGGGGCGTGCTTCTTGGCCTGCTCGAACATGTCGCGCACACGGCTGGCACCGACACCGACGAACATTTCAACGAAGTCCGAACCGGAAATGGTGAAGAACGGCACTTTCGCCTCACCGGCAATGGCCTTGGCCAGCAGGGTCTTACCGGTACCCGGTGGGCCGACCATCAACACGCCGCGAGGAATACGGCCGCCGAGGCGCTGGAACTTGCCCGGGTCACGCAGGAATTCGACCAGCTCGCCGACTTCTTCCTTGGCTTCGTCGCAACCCGCGACGTCTGCCAGGGTGGTCTTGACCTGGTCTTCGGACAGCAGGCGCGCCTTGCTCTTGCCGAAACTCATCGGCCCGCCCTTGCCGCCTGCACCGCCTTGCATCTGGCGCATGAAGAACATGAATACCGCGATGATCACCAGGATCGGGAAGCTGGCTACCAGCAACTGAGTCCAGATGCTCTGCTGCTCGGGCTGCTTGCCTTCGACGACCACGTGGTTGTCGACCAGGTCGCCGATCAGGCCATTGTCGGTAATGGCCGGGCGCACGGTCTTGAAGCTGTCGCCGTCAGCGCGCTTGCCGGTAATGATGTAGCCGTCGACGGTCACACGCTCGACTTTCCCGTCCTTGACCTGCTGGATGAAGTCGGAGTAGTTGAGGGTCTGCGGCTCGTTAGGGCTTGAGAAGTTGTTCATCACTGTCACCAGGACAGCTGCGATGATCAACCACAGGATCAGATTCTTTGCCATGTCGTTCAATTCGCTACCCTCTGAGGCCGGCGCACGACGCAGCCGTGCCTCGCATGATATTCATCGCCCTAACTTACTACATTACCTACGCATCCGCAGGCACCGTCTGTAACCCTTTGTGAAACCTAGACTACACGAAGTTCGGACGATCCTGACGGGCTGGCCGATTGGAATTAACTATCAGCCACCCCGTAGCACGCCTTTCACATGCCTTTGAAACCTTTACCCAGCAGGTACTGCTCACGCGAGCGATCCCGCGAAGACGACGGCTTGCGCATCTGCACCTTGTCGAACTTGGTGCGAACGTCCTTCAAGTACATGTCGAAGCCTTCGCCCTGGAAAATCTTGATCAGGAAGTCACCACCAGGCTTCAGCACGCGGGTTGCCAGGTCAAGCGCCAACTCACAAAGGAACATGGCGCGCGGCATGTCCACTTCAGGCGTACCACTCATATTGGGGGCCATGTCGGAAATCACAAGGTCTACATGCGAATCGCCGACCGCTTCCAGAATCTGCTGCAGCACTTCATCGTGGGTGAAGTCACCCTGAATGAAGGTCACGTCCGGGATCGAGTCCATTTCCAGGATATCGGAGGCAATCAGACGGCCCTGGCCACCAATCAGACGACTGGTCACCTGCGACCAGCCTCCTGGGGCTGCGCCGAGGTCGATCACACTCATGCCCGGGCGGATCAACCGGTCCTTTTCCTGGATCTCAAGCAGTTTGTAGCTTGCACGCGAACGGTAGCCATCCTTCTGCGCTTGTTTGACGAAAGGGTCGTTAAAATGCTCACGCAGCCAGTTAGCGCTGCTTTTGGAACGTTGTACCACGGGGCACCTCGATGATATGCGTCGTGATTGACTGGGCGGAGCCGGGGGCCCTCGGGTAAAATGCCTGTCAATTTTACAGAATCAGACGGAAAGGGTCAGATTATGCCGCTCAATAACGAGCAGAAGAAGCAATACAAGTCCATTGGTCATGACCTGAAGCCGGTCCTGATCGTTGCTGGCAATGGTGTTAACGAAGGCGTTGCCGCCGAACTGGAACGCGCACTCGCCGATCATGAACTGATCAAGGTCGAGATTCGCTCCGAAGATCGCGAAGAACGCGCTGCCGCCATTGCCGAGTTGTGCAAGGTCGGCCGTGCTGAACTGGTGCAGACCATCGGCAAGAGAGCGCTGATCTACCGCAAGAACCCACAGCCGAACAAGCAGCTGTCGAACGTCCACCGCTTCAAGTAATAGCGGCTCCGATCAGTGGCGCGCCTTGCGCGCCCTGACCGGTACTGGCTGGGCCACCAGTACGATGCCGGAAAAACCCAGCACCAGGAAACAGAACATCTGCCAGCGCTCGCCCACGGATATACCGTAGCGCAAGGTGTAATACCCCACGCAGGCACCAAAGCCGAGCAACAGCATCTGGCCACGGAACTGTCGCCACCAGGCCGCCAGGCCATCCACCCTCGCCAATACCGCCAGCTGGGTCAACAAGCCAAGCAAGGCCACGCCAATCAACCAGCGGTCGATCTGCCCGGCAATATCCTGCACCAGCAGGGGCGCCAGGCCACTGACCTTGAGCGCGGGCACCAGCCCCACATGAAACACCCACAAGCCGCCGACCCAGAAAACCTGGGCCAGCTGCCAGAGGATCCCTTCAAGGGATGGCGCCCGCAGGCGCCGGTCAGATGTGCTGGACTTCGACAATCTCGTACTCGACCGTGCCACTTGGCGTCTTGATGACGACGATATCACCTTCTTCCTTGCCGATGATGGCACGGGCAATCGGCGCGCCTGCCGACAGCTTGCCCAGCTTGATGTTGGCTTCGTCTTCACCCACGATCTGGTACTTCACGCGCTCGTCGGTTTCGGTATTGGCCAGCTCGACGGTAGTGCCGAAAATGACCTTGCCGGTGTGCGGGATAGAGGTCACATCGATCACCACCGAGTTCTGCAGGCGGCCTTCGATATCGCGGATACGCGCCTCGACCATGCCCTGCTCTTCACGGGCGGCATGGTATTCGGCGTTTTCCTTGAGGTCACCCAGCTCGCGTGCTTCACCGATAGCCTGGCTCAGGCGCGGGCGCTCGGTCTTGCTCAGGAACAGGTGCTCCTCTTCCAGGGCGCGAGCGCCCTGGACGGTCATCGGGTATTTGGTAATGCTCATGCTTTGAGTCCTGCATGCAGATCCTGCAAGCGACGAACGGTCTTCTCGGGACCAAACTTCAGCGCTTCGCAGATGGCTTCACCGGCCGCAATGGTGGTGGTGCAGTAAATCTTGTGCTGCAGCGCATTGCGACGAATCGAGTAGGAATCAGCGATCGACTGACGGCCTTCGGTGGTGTTGATGATCAGCGACACTTCGTCGTTCTTGATCATGTCGACCACGTGCGGGCGACCTTCGGTCACTTTGTTCACACGGCGCACTTTCAGGCCTGCCGCCTCGATAACCTTGGCGGTGCCGGCAGTGGCAACCACTTCGAAGCCCAGGGCGATCAGGTCGCGGGCAACGCCAGCCACTTGTGGCTTGTCATCGTCACGCACGCTGATGAACGCGGTACCGCCGGTTGGCAGCACTTCGCTGGCACCCATCTGAGCCTTGGCGAACGCTTCACCGAAGCTGTCACCGACGCCCATGACTTCACCGGTCGATTTCATCTCAGGGCCGAGGATCGGGTCAACCCCTGGGAACTTGGCGAACGGGAAGACGGCTTCCTTGACGCTGTAGAAGTTCGGGATGATTTCTTTGGTGAAACCGATCTCTTTCAGGGTTTTACCCGCCATCACGCGGGCGGCAATCATGGCCAGCGAGGTGCCGATGCACTTGGAGACGAACGGCACGGTACGCGAAGCGCGCGGGTTGACTTCGATCACGTAGATCTTGTCGCCCTGCAGGGCCAGCTGAACGTTCATCAGGCCGACAACGCCCAGCTCCAGGGCCATTTTCTTGACCTGTTCGCGGACTTCGTCCTGCACGTGAGCCGGCAGCGAGTACGGTGGCAGCGAGCACGCCGAGTCACCGGAGTGAACGCCGGCCTGTTCGATGTGCTGCATGATCGCGCCGATCACCACGTCGGTGCCGTCGCAGACCGCATCCACGTCCATCTCGATGGCGCAGTTGAGGAAGTGGTCGAGCAGCACCGGGCTGTCGTTGGACACCTGCACGGCTTCACGCAGGTAGCGCTTGAGCTCGTCCAGCTCGTAGACGATCTCCATGGCGCGGCCACCCAGTACGTACGACGGGCGCACGACCAGTGGGTAACCGATACCGCCAGCGGCACGGATGGCCTCGTCTTCGCTGCGCACGGTCGCGTTTGGCGGCTGCAGCAGGTTCAGGCGCTGAACCATCTGCTGGAAGCGCTCGCGGTCTTCGGCGCGGTCGATGGCGTCCGGGCTGGTACCGATGATCGGTACGCCGGCTTCTTCCAGGGCGCGTGCCAGTTTCAGCGGGGTCTGGCCGCCGTAGTGAACGATCACGCCCTTCGGCTTCTCGACACGGCAGACTTCCAGCACGTCTTCCAGGGTCAGCGGCTCGAAGTACAGACGGTCGGAGGTGTCGTAGTCGGTGGAGACGGTTTCCGGGTTGCAGTTGACCATGATGGTCTCGTAACCGTCTTCACGCAGCGCCAGGGCCGCGTGCACGCAGCAGTAGTCGAACTCGATGCCTTGGCCGATACGGTTAGGGCCGCCACCCAGGATCATGATCTTGTCGCGGGTCGACGGGTTGGCCTCGCACTCTTCCTCGTAGGTCGAATACAGGTAGGCGGTGTCGGTGGCGAACTCGGCAGCGCAGGTGTCGACGCGCTTGTAGACCGGGAACACTTCCAGCTTGTGACGGTGACGACGCAGGTTCTTGTCGGTAATGCCGAGCAGCACAGCCAGGCGCTGGTCCGAGAAGCCTTTGCGCTTGAGGCGCAGCATCATGCCTTTATCGATGGCCGACAGGGCCAGGGTCTTGACCTTCTCTTCTTCCTTGATCAGGTCTTCCATCTGAACCAGGAACCACATGTCGATGCCGGTCAGGGCGAAGATCTCTTCGCAGGTCATGCCCGAACGCATGGCGTCGGCCACATACCAGATACGCTCGGCGCCCGGCACGGTCAGCTCGCGCTTGAGGATGCTGGCCGCTTCGGCGCTGGCCAGGTCAACTTTCGGGTCCAGACCGCAAACACCGACTTCCAGGCCGCGCAGGGCTTTCTGCAGGGATTCCTGGAAGGTACGGCCGATGGCCATGACTTCACCCACGGATTTCATCTGGGTGGTCAGACGGGCGTCGGCTTTCGGGAATTTCTCGAAGGCGAAACGTGGCAGCTTGGTGACGACGTAGTCGATCGACGGTTCAAACGACGCCGGGGTACGGCCGCCGGTGATGTCGTTCTGCAGCTCATCGAGGGTGTAGCCGACAGCCAGCTTGGCGGCGATCTTGGCGATCGGGAAGCCGGTGGCCTTGGAAGCCAGGGCCGACGAACGCGATACACGCGGGTTCATCTCGATCACGACCATGCGGCCGGTGTCTGGGCAGATACCGAACTGCACGTTGGAACCGCCGGTTTCGACACCGATTTCACGCAGCACCGCCAGCGAGGCGTTGCGCATGATCTGGTATTCCTTGTCGGTCAGGGTCTGTGCTGGGGCAACGGTGATCGAGTCGCCGGTGTGCACGCCCATCGGGTCGAAGTTCTCGATCGAGCAGACGATGATGCAGTTGTCCTTCTTGTCGCGGACCACCTCCATCTCGTATTCCTTCCAGCCGATCAGCGATTCGTCGATCAGCAGCTCTTTGGTCGGCGACAAGTCCAGACCACGGGCGCAGATTTCTTCGAACTCTTCACGGTTGTAGGCGATACCACCACCGGTGCCGCCCATGGTGAAGGACGGACGGATGATGCATGGGAAGCCGAGCTTCTCGAGGACCGCATTGGCCTCCTCCATGCTGTGGGCGATACCGGAACGCGGGCATTCCAGGCCGATGTCTTTCATCGCCTTGTCGAAGCGCGAACGGTCTTCTGCCTTGTCGATGGTGTCGGCGTTGGCGCCGATCATCTCTACGCCGAACTTTTCCAGAACGCCGTGGCGCTCCAGGTCCAGGGCGCAGTTCAGTGCGGTTTGGCCGCCCATGGTCGGCAGGACGGCGTCAGGGCGCTCCTGCTCGATGATCTTGGCCACCGACTGCCATTTGATCGGCTCGATGTAGGTGGCGTCGGCCATGGCCGGGTCGGTCATGATGGTGGCCGGGTTGGAGTTCACCAGGATGACGCGATAGCCTTCCTCGCGCAGGGCTTTGCAAGCCTGGGCGCCGGAGTAGTCGAATTCACAGGCCTGGCCGATCACGATCGGGCCAGCGCCGAGAATCAGGATGCTTTTGATGTCTGTACGTTTTGGCATGGTTGTCACTCAAATCCGCGGGTCAGTCGGCAAGCCGTCTTGAACAATCTGGGTCAGGCGCTTCCGGGCGCGGCGCGAGCCGGCCCGGGGCCTTGATGCAGGATGCTCAGCGGCGCTTGGCCATGGCATCGATGAAACGATCGAACAGTGGCGCGACGTCAGTCGGGCCTGGGCTCGCTTCAGGGTGGCCCTGGAAGCTGAACGCGCTCTTGTCGGTGCGCTCGATGCCCTGCAGGGTACCGTCGAACAGCGACTTGTGGATGGCGCGGACGTTGCCCGGCAGCGTGGCTTCGTCAACGGCGAAACCGTGGTTCTGGCTGGTGATCATGACCACGCCGGTGTCCAGGTCCTGGACCGGGTGGTTGGCACCGTGGTGGCCGTGGCCCATCTTGACGGTCTTGGCGCCGGAGGCCAGGGCCAGCAGTTGGTGGCCGAGGCAGATACCGAATACCGGGATCTCGGTTTCAAGGACTTCCTTGATGGCCTGGATGGCGTAGTCGCAAGGCTCCGGATCACCAGGGCCGTTGGACAGGAACACGCCATCAGGGTTGAGTGCGAGCACTTCGCTGGCCGGGGTCTGGGCAGGCACCACGGTCACGCGGCAGCCACGAGCAACCAGCATGCGCAGGATGTTCAGCTTGACGCCGTAGTCGAAGGCGACCACGTGGTAAGGCAGCTCGGAAGCTTCCAGGGTCGGGTGGCTGTCGGTTTTCAGTTCCCACACGCTGGAGCGCCACTCGTAACGCTCTTTGGTGGAAACGACCTTGGCCAGGTCCATGCCCTTGAGGCCCGGGAAGGCGCGGGCAGCGGCGATGGCGGCTTCTTCGCTGATGTTGTCACCGGCGAGGATGCAGCCGTTCTGCGCACCCTTTTCACGCAGGATACGGGTCAGGCGACGGGTGTCGATGCCGGCGATGGCAACGACGTTGTTGGCCTTGAGGTAGTCAGGCAGCGACTGGGTGTTACGCCAGTTGCTGGCCAGCAGCGGCAGGTCACGGATGACCAGGCCGGCAGACCAGACACGGTTCGACTCGGCGTCTTCCGGGGTGGTACCGGTGTTGCCGATGTGCGGATAGGTCAGGGTAACGATTTGCTGGGCGTAGGAAGGGTCTGTAAGGATTTCCTGGTAGCCGGTCATAGCGGTGTTGAACACCACCTCACCAACGGTCTGACCGTCGGCACCGATGGCTTCACCGCGAAAAATACTGCCGTCGGCAAGGGCGAGTATGGCTGGCTTTGTCAAGAAGACCTCCCGTAAATCAAGCATGAAAGGGCGATCGCAGGTTGCAAAAAAGCGGAGTGACGTATGGACACGTCACCCCGCTTTCATGTGCTGAATTCAATTCGCTGCGCGCTTTTAGTGGACACACTAAAGCTGTAGCTTACAGAAAAGTGCGTTTTCGGTCTACCGTATATGTGTCTCTAAAACACATGATTGCGACAGGCTGACCTCGCTGGCATTGGAAACCTGTAGGAGCGGCCTTGCGTCGCGAAAGGACTGCGCAGCAGTCCCGGGATTCCAGCCGCGCCGCTACCCCCCCGGGCCCGCTCTGCGACCCTCTTACGACACCAGGCCGCTCCCACACAGATCAGTGCAGCCCCAGCACGTCCTGCATGTCGTACAGCCCCGGCTCACGCCCATCCAGCCACAGCGCAGCACGCACCGCACCCTTGGCGAAGGTCATGCGGCTCGAGGCCTTGTGGGTGATCTCCACCCGCTCGCCTTCGGCAGCGAACAGCACGGTGTGGTCACCCACCACGTCACCGGCACGCACGGTAGCGAAGCCGATGGTCTGGCGATCACGCGCACCGGTCTGGCCTTCGCGGCCATACACGGCCACTTCCTTCAGGTCACGCCCCAACGCCTGAGCCACCACTTCACCCATGCGCAGCGCAGTACCCGACGGCGCATCGACCTTGTGCCGGTGGTGCGCCTCGAGGATCTCGATGTCGACCTCGTCGCCCAGCACGCGCGCTGCGGTGTCCAGCAGCTTCAGGCACAGGTTGACGCCAACGCTGAAGTTGGCGGCAAAGACGATCGGGATATCCTTGCCCGCTTCGACCAGCAACGCTTTCTCTTCCGGCGTAAAGCCAGTAGTGCCAATGACCATGGCCTTGCCCGCCTTGCGGCAGAACGCGAGGTTCTTCAGGGTCACTGAAGGGTGCGTGAAGTCGATCAGCACGTCGAACTCGTCCACAACCTTGACCAAGTCGTCGGAGATCGGCACGCCAATACGACCCAAGGCCGCCAACTCCCCTGCATCAGCCCCTACCAGGCTGCTGTCAGGGCGATCGATCGCCGCCGTCAAACCCGCCTGAGGCGCTTGGTGCTGCACAGCTTCGACAAGGGTCTTGCCCATCCGCCCTGCCGCGCCCATTACCGCAATACGTCGCATAACCTGTTCCTTGTCAGAGATCGCCGAAGAAGCGCTTCACGCCATCGAACCAGCCATTGGCCTTGGGCGAATGGGAGCTGTCGCCTTCCAGCGAATCACGCAGCTCTTCGAGCAGCTCGCGCTGGCGACGGCTGAGGTTGACCGGGGTTTCCACCGCCACGCGGCACAGCAGGTCACCTGCCCCACCACCGCGAACCGGTGCCACACCTTTGCCGCGCAGACGGAACTGCTTGCCGGTCTGGGTGCCTTCCGGGATCTTCAGCTTCACCCGGCCATCGAGGGTCGGCACTTCCAGCTCGCCACCCAGGGCAGCGTCGGTGTAGCTGATTGGCACTTCGCAGTACAGGTGCTTGCCATCGCGCTGGAAGATCTCGTGCTCACGCACGTTGATGACCACGTACAGGTCGCCAGTCGGGCCACCATGGGTACCGGCCTCGCCCTCGCCCGACAGGCGAATGCGGTCACCGGTATCGACACCGGCCGGCACCTTGACCGACAGCGTCTTGTATTCCTCGACACGGCCTTCGCCGTGGCACGCGCCGCAAGGGTCGGTGATGATCTTGCCCTGGCCATGGCAGCGCGGGCAGGTCTGCTGCACCGAGAAGAAGCCTTGCTGCATGCGCACCTGGCCGATACCGCCGCAGGTCGGGCAGGTCGACGGGGTCGAGCCCTTCTTCGCGCCGGAACCATCACAAGGGTTGCAGTTGACCAGGGTAGGAACGCGGATACTGACCGTGGTGCCACGCACCGCTTCTTCCAGGTTCAGCTCCAGGGTGTAACGCAGGTCGCTGCCACGCTGGGCGCCACCGCGCGAGCCGCCACGGCCGCCACCGAAGAAATCACTGAACACATCGCCGAAGATGTCGGAGAAGTTGGCACCACCGAAGCCGGCACCACCGCCACCCATGCTAGGGTCGACGCCGGCGTGACCATACTGGTCATAGGCCGCGCGCTTGCTGGCATCGGACAGCACTTCGTAGGCCTCGTTGGCCTCCTTGAACTGCTCTTCCGACTCCTTGTCGCCCGGGTTGCGGTCGGGGTGGTACTTCATCGCCAAGCGGCGATAGGCCTTTTTGAGATCACCTTCGTTGGCGCCACGCTCGACACCCAGGACCTCATAATAATCACGCTTTGCCATAGGTCATTTGCACTCTTGAGGGCGTTCGACAGAGCGCTGCGCATAGGCGCATGGGCGCTGTGCCGTAAGCACCTGCCGCGCGAATGCGTCCTGACAGATGCTGTAAAAATTCGCGTATTCCAGACACACCAACGCGGGAGCAAGCCCCCGCGCGGCGACATCCTACCAGCTCACCGCCAAACGGCGGTGAGCTGGCCGACAACATGCAAAAATTACTTCTTGTCGTCGCCTTTTACTTCTTCGAACTCGGCGTCAACCACGTCATCGTGCTTGGCTTCCGGTTCGGCCTGCTGCGCGCCGCCCTGAGGCTGTTCGGCTTGCTGCTCGGCGTACATCTTCTGAGCCACTGGCGCGGAGACCTTGGACAGCTCTTCGACCTTGGCTTCGATCGCGGCCTTGTCGTCGCCTTTGACAGCGGCTTCCAGGGCAACGACTGCCGCTTCGATGGCGGTTTTCTCTTCAGCGGTGACCTTGTCACCTGCATCAGCGACCATCTTGCGGGTCGAGTGAACCAGTGCATCACCCTGGTTACGGGCAGCGGCCAGCTCTTCGAACTTGCGGTCTTCCTCGGCGTTGGCCTCGGCGTCACGCACCATGCGCTCGATTTCGTCATCGGACAGGCCGGAGTTGGCCTTGATCACGATCGACTGGGTCTTGCCGGTGGCCTTGTCTTTCGCGCCGACGTGCAGGATGCCGTTGGCGTCGATGTCGAAGGTCACTTCGATCTGTGGAACACCGCGTGGTGCTGGCGGGATCTCGGCCAGGTCGAACTTGCCCAGCGACTTGTTGCTCGAAGCCTGCTTACGCTCACCTTGCAGCACGTGAATGGTCACGGCGCTCTGGTTGTCGTCGGCAGTCGAGAACACCTGCGACTTCTTGGTCGGGATGGTGGTGTTCTTCTCGATCAGCGCAGTCATCACGCCACCCATGGTTTCGATACCCAGGGTCAGCGGGCTGACGTCCAGCAGCAGTACGTCTTTCACGTCACCGGCCAGAACAGCACCCTGGATAGCGGCGCCCATGGCGACGGCTTCGTCCGGGTTGACGTCCTTGCGGGCTTCCTTGCCGAAGAAGTCGGCAACGGTTTTCTGTACCAGCGGCATACGGGTCTGGCCGCCGACCAGGATCACGTCGTCGATCTTGCTGGCGTCGATGCCGGCATCTTTCAGCGCGATGCGGCAAGGCTCGATGGTGCGCTGCACCAGGCCTTCAACCAGCGACTCCAGCTTGGCGCGGGAGATTTTCACGTTCAAGTGCTTAGGACCGGTGGCATCTGCAGTGATGTACGGCAGGTTGACGTCGGTCTGCTGCGCGGACGACAGCTCGATCTTGGCCTTTTCAGCGGCTTCTTTCAGGCGCTGCATGGCCAGCGGGTCGCCCTTCAGGTTCATGCCGGACTCTTTCTTGAACTCCTCGACGAGGTAGTCAATCAGCAGCATGTCGAAGTCTTCGCCACCCAGGAAGGTGTCGCCGTTGGTAGCCAGTACTTCAAACTGGTGCTCACCGTCGACTTCGGCGATTTCGATGACCGAAACGTCGAAGGTACCGCCACCCAGGTCATAAACGATGACAGTGTGGTCGCCCTTGGCTTTGTCCATGCCATAGGCCAGTGCCGCAGCGGTCGGTTCGTTGATGATGCGCTTTACGTCCAGGCCCGCGATGCGGCCGGCGTCTTTGGTGGCCTGACGCTGGCTGTCGTTGAAGTAGGCCGGCACGGTGATGACCGCTTCGGTGACAGGCTCGCCGAGGTAGTCTTCGGCGGTCTTCTTCATCTTTTTCAGGACTTCGGCGCTGATTTGCGGCGGCGCCATTTTCTGGCCGTTGACTTCGACCCAGGCGTCACCGTTGTCGGCCTTGGCGATTTTGTACGGCACCAGCTCGATGTCTTTTTGCACCACTTGCTCTTCGAAGCGACGGCCAATCAGGCGCTTCACGGCGAACAGGGTGTTGTGCGGGTTGGTGACAGCCTGACGCTTGGCAGACTGGCCTACCAGGATTTCGCCATCGTTGGCATAGGCCACGATCGAAGGGGTAGTACGCGCACCTTCGGCGTTTTCGATGACCTTGACGTTACCGTTTTCCAGGATGGAGACGCACGAGTTGGTGGTCCCCAGGTCGATACCGATGATTTTACCCATGTTAACTCTCCCGAAACTTGAATTTGGTTAGCAGCGACTACTTTGGCCAACTGCGGTAATACTTGAAGGCTTGACACCTAGATGGGGTTGCCCCGACAGATTTCAAGCCTTTTCATTGATCGAAGGCTGAGCGGCGCTCGGCGCCTTGCTGACCACCACCATGGCGGGGCGCAGCAGGCGGCCGTTGAGCAGGTAGCCTTTCTGGAACACCTTGAGCACGCTGTTAGGCTCGACCTCGGCACTTTCTTCCATGGCCATGGCCTGGTGGTGCTCGGCATTGAACGGTTCGCCGTGCGGGTCGACAGCCTCGAGGTTGTAGCGCTTGAGGGTATCGTGGAACATCTTCAGGGTCAGCTCGATGCCTTCACGCATCGGCTTGATGCTTTCGTCGTCGGCATTGGACAGTTCCAGGCCGCGCTCCAGGCTGTCGATCACCGGCAGCAGGTCGCCAGCGAATTTTTCCAAGGCGAACTTGTGCGCCTTCTCGACATCCTGCTCGGCGCGACGGCGCACGTTCTGCAAGTCGGCAACGGCGCGCAGCGACTGATCCTTGGCGGCGGCCAGCTGTTCCTCGAGCTCCAGAACACGGGCGCCGACATCTGCTGCACCAGTCTCTTCGACGTTAAGGTCTTTCTCATTCAGCTGTTCGTCAGCCATTGGGTCTCTCCTGCGCAGATTTCTGGATTGCGAGCCAGGCTCGCCTTTGTTGTCGGCTATATGGGGCCGGAAAAACCAGCTTCAAGGGGCAACATGGTTTTCCCGGGCGGATGAGAATGTGCGAGCGGGCATTGTCAGGGTAGAAAAAAGTACTGTATAAATAACCAGACCTGAACCTTCGGGAGCCGCCCCCATGCTGCTGCACCTGTCCATTCACAACTACGCCATCGTCGAGCACCTTGACCTCGAACTTGCCCGCGGCATGTCCGTCATCACCGGCGAAACCGGCGCAGGCAAATCGATCATGCTCGACGCCCTCGGCCTGGCCCTCGGCGACCGTGCAGACAGCGGCGTGGTGCGCCCCGGCGCAGACAAGGCAGACATCCTCGCCACCTTCGACCTGGCAGATATCCCCGAAGCGCGCACCTGGCTTGCCGAGCGCGACCTGGACAACGACGGCCCGTGCATCCTACGCCGGGTGATCACCGCCGAAGGCCGCAGCCGCGGCTACATCAATGGCACGCCCTGCCCGCTGGGCGACTTGAAGTCGCTCGGCGAGCTGTTGATCGACATCCACAGCCAGCACGAGCACCAGTCGCTACTCAAGACCGACACCCATCGGCGCCTGCTGGACGAGTACGCCGGCGCCATCGACTTGGCCCGCCAGGTGCAACTGGCTGCCAAACGCTGGAACCAGACCCGCCTGGAGCTGGAGCGCCTGTCCAATTCAGGTGACGAGCAGCGCGCCCGCCACCAGCTGCTCAGCTATCAGCTGGAAGAGCTGGACAACCTCGGCCTGGGCGAAAACGAGCTGGAGCAGCTGGAGCAGGAACACAAGAACCTTACCAATGCCGAGGCCCTGTTCGGCATCTGTCGCCAGGTCATCGACCAGTGCAGCGAGAGCGACTCGGGCAATGTGCTCAGCGCCCTCACCGCCAGCCTCAACCGGCTGGGCGCCGCCAGCAACTCACCGAAAGCCTTGGGCGAGGCCGCCAACCTGATCGCCAGTGCGCAGATTCAGGTCGAAGAAGCCGTGGGCGAGCTCAACCGCTTCCTCGATCACTTCGACGCCGACCCAATGCGCCTGCAGGCCCTGGAAGAACGCCTCGACACTATCTATACCCTGGCCCGCAAGCACCGCGTGCACCCCACCGAACTGCCCCACCTGCAGCAACGGTTGATGGAAGAGCTGGAAGGCCTGAA
This sequence comes from Pseudomonas sp. SWRI68, assembly GCF_014269165.1. NCBI lineage: Bacteria > Pseudomonadati > Pseudomonadota > Gammaproteobacteria > Pseudomonadales > Pseudomonadaceae > Pseudomonas > Pseudomonas sp. SWRI68. The sequence goes on from NZ_JABWRU010000020.1 coordinate 66,459, forward strand.
CGCCAGCGACGAGTCGATCGAGCGCCTGGGCGAAGAACTGGCGGCCTATGCCCAGCATTACAAGGAACGGGCGCGCGAACTGAGCGCCTTGCGCCAGCAGGCCGCCCAGCAACTGGCGGTGGCCGTGGAACTGGAGGTCCAGCGCCTGGGCATGCCGGGCGGGCGTTTCTGTATCGAACTGATCCCTAACGAGGGCAACGACCTGTCGCCCCACGGCCTGGAGCAGATCGAACTGCTGGTAAGCGCCAACCCGGGGCAACCGCTCAAAGGCCTGGCGAAAGTGGCCTCGGGTGGTGAGCTGTCACGCATCAGCCTGGCCATCCAGGTGATTACCGCGCAGACCTCACGCATCCCTACCCTGGTCTTCGACGAAGTGGACGTCGGCATCGGCGGCCCCACCGCCGAAATCGTCGGCCAACTGCTGCGCCGGCTGGGTGAGCGCGGCCAGGTACTGACTGTAACCCACTTGCCGCAGGTTGCGGCGCAAGGGCACCACCACCTGTTCGTGCACAAGGTGCGCCACAGCGACACCACCCACACGGCGGTGGCCAGCCTGGGCAAACGCGAACGGGTCGAGGAAGTGGCGCGCATGCTCGGCGGCATCGACCTCACCAAGGAATCCCTGGCGCATGCGCGCAAGATGGTGGTCAGCGGCAAGGCGTGAGCCGTGCCCCCAGCATTTTCCTGCAGCACAAAGCACAAAGGCGACCCGAAGGTCGCCTTTGCTATTTATAACGATCGAAATCGTTACTTTTTCTTACGCACATACAGGACCAGATTGTGGTCCACCAGCTCGAAGCCATGCTCGGCCACGATCTCGCGCTGACGCTTCTCGATTTCAGCGTCCATGAACTCGATGACTTCGCTGGTTTCCACGTTGACCATGTGGTCGTGGTGACCGCCATCCGCCAGCTCGAAGACTGCGTGGCCGCCGTCGAAGTTGTGGCGAACCACCAGACCCGCCGCTTCGAACTGGGTCAGCACGCGGTAGACGGTGGCCAGGCCAACGTCCTCACCAGCTTCCATCAAGGCCTTGTACACATCCTCGGCACTCATGTGACGCTGCTCGGTAGAGTCGAGCATCTGAAGGATCTTTACTCGAGGCAGGGTAACCTTGAGACCGGCTTTGCGTAATTCGCTATTTTCAACCATGGTCAGCTTTCTCGCCGATGCTGCTTCGCAGCTTCTCTTAATACGGGTATGATCGGGGTTTACGTTGTCCAGCCAAGATAGTGGAAGTCGCCCACCGATGCAAAACACCAAGCTCTTGCTAACCAGCCTCACCCTAGTGGGACTGCTCGCACTCGCCGGTTGCTCGTTTCCCGGGGTTTACAAAATCGACATCCAGCAGGGCAATGTCGTCACGCAGGACATGATAGACCAATTACGCCCGGGAATGACCCGACGGCAAGTAAGGTTTATCATGGGCAACCCCCTGATTCAGGATACGTTCAACACCAACCGTTGGGACTACCTTTACAGCCTGCAACCTGGTGGCGGAAAACGCCAGCAAGAGCGCATGAGCATTTTCTTCAACGAGGGCGACCAACTGGTCAGCCTGTCGGGCGACTTCATGCCAGGGGTGAGCCGCGACCAGGAAATCCTCGGTGGCAGCAGCGACACCACTGTCAGCCCTGCGGCTCAACCAGAGCAGGCTACGCCTCAGCCTGAAGAGAAACCGGCCAAGCCGGGTTCGGTGGAAGAATCCATCCAGCGCGAAATCGACACCATCGAGGCCACGCCGGTCCCGACGCCAGCACCGCTGGAAACCTCCCCGCAATAAACGCGGGCGGCATTAAAAAGCCCGGGCCTAGGCCCGGGCTTTTTCGTTTGCGGCCAGCACTCAGCTATTCAGCTGCTTGGCACGCTGGCAGAAGGCATCGACCAGGGTGTTGGCAGCCTGATTGAACAGCGGCCCCAATGTGGCGCGCACCAAGGGGCCGGCATAGTCGAAGGACAGGTCCAGGCTGATTTTGCAGGCCTTCTCGCCCAACGGCTTGAACACCCACACACCATGCAGCTGGGAGAACGGCCCCTCCTCCAGGTTCATTTCGATGGATTGGCCCGGCACCAGCACATTGCGCGTGACGAAATGCTGGCTCATGCCGCCCTTGGCCACTTCTAGCTTGGCCCGCATGTGCGTGTCGCTGGCCTCGATCACGGTAGCGGCAGAGCACCACGGCAGGAACTGCGGGTAGCTGGCCACGTCATTGACCAGATCATAGAGCGCCTGGGCGGGATACGGCAGCAGGGCGGAGCGTTGAATATGGGTAGTCATCCAGGCGTCACTTCCAAGGCTGGGTGGCGGCGCTTCGCAGCGTGCCGAAAACAGGTTCTGTACCTACGACAGGGCCTGTATTGTCCGGTATTCATTGCGGTGGCTCAAGCACACCGAAATCCCATAGCCGACGACGCATCGAGTTGCCTATAATGCCGCCCCTATGGCTAAACAAAAGAAACATCCGACCGGGACCATCGCGCAAAACAAGAAAGCGCGACACGATTACTTCATCGAACACAAGTTCGAGGCCGGGCTGGTCCTGTCCGGTTGGGAAGTAAAGAGCCTGCGGGCCGGCAAGGCGCACCTGACCGACAGCTACGTGCTGCTCAAGGATGGCGAAGCCTGGCTGTTCGGCAGCCACATCACCCCGCTGACCACGGCCAGCACCCACGTCATCGCCGACCCCATCCGCTCGCGCAAGCTGCTGCTGAACAAGCGCGAGCTGGAGCGTGTGGAAGCGGCGGTGGCGCAGAAGGGCTACACCTGTGTGGCCTTGGCGCTGTACTGGAGCAAGCACCTGATCAAGTGCGAGATCGCGCTTGGCAAGGGCAAGAAGGAATTCGACAAGCGCGACACCGTGCGCGAACGCGATTCCAACCGCGAGCTGCAGCGTGCCGTGCGGAACAAGGGCAAGGAAGACTAGATTCCGCCCTTGCGCGCTTGCTGTAGGAGCGGCCTTGCGTCGCGAAAGGGCCGCAAAGCGGCCCCCGGATATCAGCGGCGACGCACAAATCCGGGGACTGCTACGCAGTCCTTTCGCGGCGCAAGGCCGCGCCTACAAGAGGCACATCAGCATTGGCCGCTTAACGTCCGCTGCGTCGCTCTGCCCGCGCCACGCGCTGCGCCTCTTCGTGCGCCTCTTCCAGCACCTCCTGCACATACAGAATGTGCCGGCTGGAAACCTCCCGCGCCTCCTCTGCCCTGCCCTCGACAATCGCCAGGTACAGCTCCCGGTGCTGACTGATCAGCATGTCCCGGGTTTCGGTCCGCTGTTGGTACATGCCGCCGATGTTGGTCACCACGTTGCGCTTGAGCAGGTCGAACAAGCCGCGGATGGTATGCAGCAAGACCGCGTTATGGCTGGCCTCGGCAATCGCCAGGTGAAAGCGCGCATCCGCTGCGCCTTCCTCTGCCCGCGTCACCTGGTCAACCCGGGTATAGCAGTCCTGCAGCGCGTCGAAGGCCGCCTTCAGCCGTGCACGGTCCGGCTCGGTGGCGCGCTGGGCCGCGTAATACGCGCAGGACGCCTCCAAGGTATGGCGAAACTCAAGCAGGTCGCGCTGCGCCTCGGGGCTGTGCTCCAGCAACTGCAACAGCGGGTCGCTGAACGTCGAGCCCAGTGACTCGGCGACGTAATTGCCACCGCCCTGGCGGCTGATCAGCAGCCCCTTGGCCACCAGTTTCTGGATGGCCTCACGCAGTGACGGGCGCGACACACCGAACTGCTCGGCCAGAACGCGCTCGGCCGGCAGCCGCTGGCCCGAGGTCAGCGTGCCTTCGAGAATCATCCCTTCCAACCGATCGACGATGTCGTCGGACAGGCGCCGTTGGCGGACCTGATCAAAAACCATCACATGCTCTCCACAAACCCCCGGCAAATATCAGGGGGGCGCCTATTCTCGCCGATCCGCGCTGCACACACACCCATCACCCGGTGTTTTTCCAAGCTCATCAGACGCCCGCTCATCGGCACGCGACGAAAGTTTTGTGTCGGACAAATTGACACACCCACGACAGCGCTTTTAACCTAGCGCCCAGACATTGTAAATTGGTCTTACCAATTATCCAATGCCAGTGCTGACCAACAACAATTAGGGGCCACCCCATATGCAAACCTGGCAACAACTCTATAGCCCGCTTGGTAGTCTCGGCCTGTCCGCACTGGCGGCGGTCATCCCTATCGTGTTCTTCTTCCTTGCCCTGGCCGTGTTCCGCCTCAAAGGCCACGTCGCCGGCAGCATCACCCTCGGGTTGTCGATACTGGTGGCGATCTTCGCCTTCCAGATGCCTGTCGACATGGCCTTGGCCGCTGCGGGTTACGGCTTCCTCTACGGCCTCTGGCCGATTGCCTGGATCATCGTTGCCGCGGTGTTCCTGTACAAACTCACGGTCAAGAGCGGCCAGTTCGAAGTCATCCGCAGCTCGGTGCTGTCGATCACCGACGACCAGCGCCTGCAAGTGCTGCTGATCGGCTTCTGCTTCGGTGCCTTCCTGGAAGGCGCGGCCGGCTTCGGCGCACCGGTGGCCATCACCGCCGCCTTGCTGGTGGGCCTGGGCTTCAACCCGCTGTACGCCGCCGGCCTGTGCCTGATCGCCAACACCGCACCGGTCGCCTTCGGCGCGCTGGGCATCCCGATCATCGTCGCCGGCCAGGTGACGGGCATCGACGCCTTCCACATCGGCGCCATGACCGGCCGCCAGCTGCCGCTGCTGTCGCTGTTCGTGCCGTTCTGGCTGGTGTTCATGATGGACGGCGTGCGCGGCGTGAAGGAGACCTGGCCTGCAGCCCTGGTCGCCGGCCTGAGCTTTGCCGTGACCCAGTACTTCACCTCGAACTTCATCGGCCCAGAGCTGCCCGACATCACCTCGGCCCTGGCCAGCCTGATCTGCCTGACCCTGTTCCTGAAAGTCTGGCAGCCCAAGCGCTCGTTCGCGCAAGCCAAAGGCAGCGTCGGCGCCGCGGTCGTGCAATCAAGCGGCAGCCAGCCGAGCCCGTACAGCTTCGGCGAGATCTTCAAGGCCTGGTCGCCGTTCCTGATCCTCACCGTGCTGGTCACCATCTGGACCCTGAAACCGTTCAAGGCCGCGTTCGCGCCGGGCGGTGCGATGTACAACTTCGTGTTCAACTTCGCCATCCCGCACCTTGACCAGCTGGTGATCAAGACCGCCCCGATCGTTGCCGCGCCGACCGCCATGCCAGCGGTGTTCAAGCTCGACCCGATCTCCGCCACCGGCACCGCGATCTTCCTCTCGGCGCTGATCTCCATGGCAGTGCTGAAGATCAACTTCAAAACTGGTCTGACCACTTTTAAAGAGACGTTCTGGGAGCTGCGCTGGCCAATCCTGTCGATCGGCATGGTGCTGGCCTTCGCCTTCGTCACCAACTACTCGGGCATGTCCTCGACCATGGCCCTGGTATTGGCCGGCACCGGCGCCGCGTTCCCGTTCTTCTCGCCGTTCCTCGGTTGGCTGGGCGTGTTCCTGACCGGCTCGGACACCTCGTCCAACGCCCTGTTCAGCTCGCTGCAAGCCACCACCGCGCACCAGATCGGGGTCAACGACACCCTGCTGGTGGCCGCCAACACCAGCGGCGGCGTGACCGGCAAGATGATCTCGCCACAATCCATTGCCGTGGCCTGCGCCGCCACCGGCCTGGTGGGCAAGGAGTCCGACCTGTTCCGCTTCACCGTCAAGCACAGCCTGTTCTTCGCCACCATCGTGGGCCTGATCACCTTGGTCCAGGCTTACTGGCTGACCGGCATGCTGGTTCATCACTAAAGTGAAAGGGGCCGGGCGCCAAGGCGCGCCCGGCGTTCCCCTCAAGCAACGCTGCGAGAATCCATGATCATTTCCGCCTCTACCGACTATCGCGCCGCGGCCCAACGCAAGCTGCCCCCCTTCCTCTTCCACTACGCCGACGGCGGCGCCTACGCCGAGCACACGCTGCGCCACAACGTCTCGGACCTGGCCAGCATCGCCCTGCGCCAGCGCGTGTTGAAGAACATGTCCGAGCTCAGCCTGGAAACCCAGCTGTTCGACGAAACCCTGAGCATGCCCGTGGCCCTGGCCCCGGTCGGCCTGACCGGCATGTACGCCCGCCGTGGCGAAGTGCAGGCGGCACGCGCCGCAGCAGCCCATGGCATCCCGTTCACCATGTCGACCGTGTCGGTGTGCCCGATCGAAGAAGTGGCCCCCGCCATCAACCGGCCAATGTGGTTCCAGCTGTATGTGCTCAAGGACCGCGGCTTCATGCGCAATGCGCTGGAGCGGGCCAAGGCCGCCGGGGTCAAGACCCTGGTGTTCACCGTCGACATGCCGGTACCCGGCGCCCGCTACCGCGATGCCCACTCCGGCATGAGCGGGCGCAACGGCCCGATGCGCCGCGTGCTGCAAGCCATGACCCACCCCGAGTGGGCCTGGGACGTCGGCGTGATGGGCCGCCCGCACGACCTCGGCAACATCTCCAAATACCGTGGCAACCCCACCGGCCTTGCCGACTACATCGGCTGGCTGGGCAACAACTTCGACCCGTCGATCTCCTGGAAAGACCTGGAGTGGATCCGCGACTTCTGGGAGGGCCCGATGATCATCAAGGGCATCCTCGATGCCGACGACGCCCGTGACGCGGTCAAGTTCGGTGCCGACGGCATCGTCGTGTCCAACCATGGCGGCCGCCAGCTCGACGGCGTGCTGTCCAGCGCCCGCGCCCTGCCGGCGATTGCCGATGCGGTCAAGGGCGAGCTGAAGATTCTCGCCGACTCCGGCATCCGCAGCGGCCTCGACGTGGTGCGCATGATCGCCATGGGCGCCGACACCGTGCTGATCGGCCGTGCCTTCCTCTGGGCGCTGGCCGTACATGGCGAGGCCGGGGTGAAGAACCTGCTCGAACTTTTCGAGAAGGAAATGCGCGTGGCCATGGTGCTCACCGGCGCCAAGTCGATCAGCGAGATCACCCGCGACTCGCTGGTCCGCGAACTGGGCGCCTGAACGCCTGCACGAAACACCGCCTGATTGACCGGGGCATGCGGCGCACCAGACGCCGCGGCCCCGCGAGGAGATTGCATGAGCCTGCCCGCCGCGTTCCTGCGTGATGCCGAGCGCCTGATACCCGCCGAACGCCGTTTCGACGACCCCACCTCCACCCTGGCCTTTGGCACCGATGCCAGCTTTTATCGGCTGATCCCCAAGCTGGTGGTGCGCGTCGAGTCCGAGGACGAAGTGGTCGGCCTGCTGCAACTGGCCCAGCGCGAGCGCGTGCCGGTGACCTTCCGCGCGGCCGGCACCAGCTTGTCTGGGCAGGCCATCAGCGACTCGGTGCTGATTGTGCTCGGCGACAACTGGAACGGCCGCGAAATCCGTGGCCAGGGCGAGCAGATCCGCCTGCAGCCCGGTGTGATCGGCGCCCAGGCCAACGCCTGGCTGGCACCGTTCGGGCGCAAGATCGGCCCAGACCCCGCCTCGATCAACGCCTGCAAGATCGGCGGCATCGTCGCCAACAACGCCAGCGGCATGTGCTGCGGCACCGCGCAAAACACCTACCACACCCTGGCCGGCCTGCGCCTGGTGCTGGCCGACGGCACCCGCCTGGACAGCGAAGACCCGGCCAGCGTCAGCGCCTTCAAGCACAGCCACGCCGACCTGCTCGAAGCACTGGCGCGCCTGGGCCGTGAAACCCGCGCCAACACCGAACTGGCCGACCGCATCCGCCACAAGTACCGGCTGAAGAACACCACCGGCCTGTCCCTCAATGCCCTGGTGGACTACGACCAGCCGCTCGACATCCTGCAGCACCTGCTGGTTGGGTCTGAAGGCACGCTGGGCTTCATCAGCGCCGTCACCTACAACACCGTGCCCGACCACCCGCACAAAGCCAGCGCCTTGCTGGTCTTCCCCAGCGTCGAAAGCTGCTGCCGCGCGGTCACCCTGCTCAAGCGCCAGCCGGTGTCTGCCGTAGAGCTGCTCGACCGGCGCAGCCTGCGTTCGGTGCAGAACATGCCCGGCATGCCGCTGTGGGTAAAAGGCCTGTCAGACAATGCCTGCGCGCTGCTGATCGAGTCCCGCGCGGCCAGCCAGACGCTGCTGCATGAGCAACTGCAGCAGGTGATGGCGTCGATTGCCGAGTTCCCGCTGGAGCAGAAAGTCGAGTTCAGCGAAGACCCGGCGGTGTACAACCAGCTGTGGAAAATCCGCAAAGACACCTTCCCCGCCGTCGGCGCCGTGCGCCAGACCGGCACCACGGTGATCATCGAAGACGTGACCTTCCCCATCGAGCAACTGGCCGAGGGCGTCAACCGCCTGATCCAGCTGTTCGACAAGCACCACTACGACGAAGCGATCATTTTCGGCCATGCCCTGGAGGGCAACCTGCACTTCGTCTTCACCCAAGGCTTCAACAGCGCCGAGGAAGTGAAGCGTTACCAAGCCTTCATGGACGACGTGGCCCAGCTGGTGGCCGTGGAGTTCGGTGGCTCGCTGAAGGCCGAGCATGGCACCGGCCGCAACATGGCGCCGTTCGTAGAGTTGGAGTGGGGCCATGACGCTTACCAGTTGATGTGGGCGCTGAAGCGCCTGCTCGACCCCAATGGCATCCTCAACCCCGATGTGGTGCTGAGCGAAGACCGCGATATCCACCTGAAAAACCTCAAGCCGCTGCCGGCCGCCGATGAAATCGTCGACAAGTGCATCGAGTGTGGCTTCTGCGAACCGGTGTGCCCATCCAAGGGGCTGACCCTGAGCCCGCGCCAGCGCATCGTCATGTGGCGTGATATCCAGGCCAAGAAACGCGCCGGCGTCGATACCCGAGCGCTGCTCAAGACCTACCAATACCAAGGCCTCGACACCTGCGCCGCCACCGGCCTGTGCGCCCAGCGCTGCCCGGTCGGCATCAACACCGGCGAGCTGGTGAAGAAGCTGCGCAGCCAGGCCGCCGAGCACGACAAGGCCGCCGACTGGCTGGCCGACCACTTCCACACGGCACTGAGCGGTGCCCGCCTGACCCTGACCGCCGCCAACACCGCCCGCAAGCTGCTCGGCGCCCCGCGCCTGGGCCGTTTGAGCACAGCGTTGAGCAAAGCCAGCAAAGGCCGGCTGCCGCAGTGGACCCCAGCCATGCCACAGCCCCTGCGCAGCATCGACTTTGGCCCAGCGAGCCATGATGCCCGGCCACGGGTGGTGTACCTGGCGGCTTGCGTTTCACGCGTGATGGGGCCGGCCTATGCGGACCGGGAGCAAAGCTCATTGCTGGACAAGACCCGCGGGCTGCTGGAGAAGGCCGGTTACCAAGTGGTGTTTCCGGAGAACGCCGACAGCCTGTGCTGTGGGCAGCCGTTTGCGTCGAAGGGGTACCCGGAGCAGGCTGAGCACAAGCGCCAGGAGTTGATCAACGCCCTGCTGCATGCCAGCCGCGGAGGGCTTGACCCGATCTACTGCGACACCAGCCCGTGTACCTTGCGCCTGGTGCAGGACCTGGGGGAAACCCGCCTGGACCTGTACGACCCAGTGCGCTTCATTCGTAGCCATCTGCTGGACAGGCTGGAGTTCACCCCGCAGGAAGAGCCGGTGGCGGTGCATGTGACCTGCAGCACCCAGCATTTGGGGGAAAGCCAGGCGCTGATCGACCTGGCGCGGCGGTGCAGCAAGCAGGTGGTGATTCCGGAAGGGATTCACTGCTGTGGGTTTGCCGGGGACAAGGGGTTTACCACGCCGGAGCTCAATGCACATTCGCTGCGGAGCTTGAAGGATGCGGTGCAGTATTGCAGTGAAGGGATTTCTACCAGCCGCACCTGTGAGATTGGGTTGTCCAGCCATAGTGGCATTGATTATCACGGGTTGGTTTACCTGGTGGATCGGGTGACGCGGGCGCGTAGTATCTGAAGCATGAGATGGCGTTATGGCTGACAGGTGTTCGCCAATGCATGTTCAGCGCCTATGAGATCGAGCGCCGCCCGCGCGGCGCATCGCGACGCAAGGCCGCTCCTACATTTGTTTCGGGCCAGTGAGGTCTGTGGCATTTGCGCGCGACCGCCTTGTTTGTACGACGCGATATTGAGGCGAGCACCAAGGGGTCGCGCGCCAATGCCTCTGGAATAACTGGCCCGAAACAAATGTAGGAGCGGCCTTGCGTCGCGATGCGCCGCGCGGGCGGCGCTCGATCTCACAGGCGCCAAAAATGCCATGACAAGCACTAGGCCCCCAAAGCCCTCAAGGCTCGCGAGCCAGCACCAACTCAGCCAACGCCCTGCTCATCTGCACGTTATGCACCGAATTCACCAGCATACCGATCCCCGGCTCACCGGCATTGCCGCAGATGTATTCGTCCAAGGTGTCTTCAATACCGCGCATCAACTGAATGGCGTACAACAGCGCCTCAGGTGAAGGCACCTTGTTGTCGATGGTGTAGAACGAACGTGAAGACGTTTGGCTGGGTGGGTCTGGAACAATCTTCTTCATGATGAATTCTCCGATGTCATAAACGGAGCTATCACCCTCTTCCTCTCACAGAAGGAGGTGGCAGCCGTACGCGGGGTGAGAGACCGGCGAACATCGGAATTCCGGCCAGGCCGAAGCCTGCCCACGAACGGCTGCCATAACACTGGCACGATGTAATCGCCGGGCTCTCACACCCGATCGCCAAACCATGGCGACCCAGGGAAACTAGCCCCTGCGCTCATCATCGACAACAGAGAAACGGCTGCGGCGCCGGTAGGATAATTCCTAAAGCAATTCCACCTGAAGCATTTGGTTTCAAGTTCCGAATTCCCCTACAGCCCCGCCTTCTAAAGCGACGCAATCACGCCTAGCCACCCCATCATATCGCCCCGCCACCATCCCGATTGAACCCTCGCCAAATCTGCGCAGTCCACCTTACAGGCCCACCTTCCAGAGGCCTCAGAAGGAGTCACCCATGAAAGGTACCGCGCTTTCGGCCCTCTTCGCGGCCGCTACCCTCCTGGCCTCGCCAGTGTTCGCCGCAGAGGACCTCTGCACCGCCAACCTGCAGAAAATCGACGACAGCATGGCCACCGCCGGCGCCACCTCCGAGGGCCTTGACAAGGCAATCACCGAGCACGTCGACGAAGCCAAGGCCGCCCAGGCCTCGGGCGACACCAAAAAATGCATCGCCATCACCAGCAAAGTCATCGAACGCCTGGAAAAAACCGACAAAGGCAGCGGCTCGGCCGGCGGCAGCGGTGCTTGACCTGAAGCGGGCGGCGGAACCTGCTGTCGACGCCGCCCGCTTTAGCGCGTATACTCAGCCCACGTGCCGAAAGGTACGGTCAGCTAGAGCTGAGTGTGGGGCCGATTAGGATTCGACGCCGGTAGCGAAACTCTAGGTGCATGCCGAGTTGGTAACAGAACTCGTAAATCCACTGTTGCAACTTTCTATAGTTGCCAATGACGAAAACTACGAGGGTTACGCTCTCGCTGCGTAAGCAGCTGAGCCCGCTCTCCTGGTAGCTTCGGCTCCAGCAATCATCAGGGGATGCCTGTAAACCCGAAATGATTGTCATACAGAACAGGATCGTCGTGTAGCACGTTGGGGGCAAAGCGACTAAAACTTACCCAACTCATCCAAAGCACCCTGCCCGTCGGGCGGCTGCGGATTAAATCAGTAGACACGGCTAAGCATGTAGTACCGACAGCGGAGTACTGGCGGACGGGGGTTCAAATCCCCCCGGCTCCACCAATTTTTCTTCCCAGGAAGACCCAGAAAAGCCGTAAAGCCTAGAGAAATCAAAGCTTTACGGCTTTTTTCTTGCCCGCGCTTTCCCACCTAATCCCAGGGCATCCCACAGTTGACGGGGGCATATATGGGGGCATAAAACGCTCATCAGCTCGCTCGGAGAGGATGTGCCCCCAATGCCCCTGAAAGACACCAACTGCCGCAACGCTAAGCCCCAGGAGAAATCGTACCGCCTGTACGACGAACAAGGTTTGTACTTAGAGGTGCAGCCCAACGGAGGCCGTTACTGGCGCGTGAAGTACCGCTTTCTGGGAAAGGAAAAGCGCCTAGCGCTTGGTGTTTATCCTGAGGTCAGCCTGCAGGAGGCCCGGCGCAAGCGTGATGACGCTCGCGTTCAGCTTGCCGGTGGCCAAGACCCTTCGCTGCAAAGACGCATGGCCAAGGTGGTCAGCCAGCTCGATCACCAACACACCTTTGAATCGGTCGCAAAGCAATGGCTCACTATTCGCGAGTCAACCTGGAATCCGGAGTACACCCGCACGGTACGGCAGCGCCTTGAGCTCAATGCCTACCCCTGGTTGGGAAAACTCCCGATCAGCAGCATCAGCACACCCATGCTGGTCGAAAACCTGCAGCGCATCATCAAGCGTGGTGCTCGCGAGACTGCGCGTCGTGTTGCCCAGATCTACAAACAGATTTTCGAGTTCGCCGAAGCTGCCGGTATCACCCCACCCAACCAGATTGGGAATCTCTCTCGTACGCTCCCAGCCAAGCGGGTGAAACACTTTGCTGCCGTGACTGATCCTGAAAAACTCGGTGCACTGCTCAAAGCGCTGGATAGCTACACGGGGACACTGCCTGTTTGTTGTGCACTCAAACTGGCCCCGTTGCTGTTCTGCCGGCCCGGTGACCTGCGCCACATGGAGTGGTCGGAGGTCAATCTGGATGCGGGCGAGTGGTTGATTCCCGGCCACAAGATGAAAGGGCTCACTGCCACCAAACAGGATCGGCAGGATCATTTGGTTCCTCTCAGCCAACAAGCAGTCGCGGTTCTGCGCGAGCTGAAACCGCTCACCGGCAGACATCGGTACGCCTTCCCCTCGGCACGAGGAGGAGACCGGCCGATGTCCAACAATGCCGTACTCAGTGCGTTACGCCGCATGGACATCAGCGGCGACGAAATGACCGGGCACGGCTTTCGTGCGACAGCGAGAACCATTGGTGCTGAGGTGTTGGGGTTTCGCCCCGATCTCTTGGAGCATCAGCTTGCTCACACGTTAAAAAATCCACTGGGGCGCGCATACGACCGAACATCATTTCTGCCTGAGCGCCGCGACATGATGCAGCGCTGGTCAGATTACCTAGATGCCCTCAAGGCCTAAGCTCACAACTTGGGCTTGCAATACCAATCTCCGCTCGGTAAAAATCTGGCATTCCCTGGACGCCCCTAGGACTCCGTGGGATCGTCACGCTGCTCCGGTTACGGCGTTAAAAACCCGAAGTCCATCTGCTATTAGCAAATGGACTTTCTGGCTACCTCATCGGGGAATTGCCAGCATCTCGCAGCGCCTGTTACGCCTTCAGCAAGGCTGCCAAGGAAACGTACGGCTCCCTATTCCGTACCAGCTGGGTTTCCTCTCCCCCATGCCAAAAACATAGCTTCAGCTGTCATGCGCACAGCTGCCGCCGGCGAGAAATCTCGGAGGCCCGTAACTCGAGGCCCGACAAATGCCCCTGCTTTGTAGCAGGACAGCCCGAGCGCCACTCCCAACACATATGCGTATTGCAGCACCTGAGGATTGTTGCAACGCCATCGCCTGAGCACCGATCAAATGTCAGCACGAACTATTGCACCCAGCCCAGAGGAACCGCGCTTCCTTCGCCTGCCCGAGGTTGAGCTCGTTGTCGGGAAAAAGAGATCCACGATCTATCGCGACATAGCCGCAGGAAAATTCCCTGCTCCATATGATCTAGGCGGCAGCAGATCGGTTGGCTGGCTCAGCACGGAGATTTCTGCCTGGATCCTGAGTAGGCCGCGCGTACAGCTCCGCGGAGGGTACAACAATGACTAACGTCTCAGCCCCACTGCGAGCGCAGACCCAGTGGTTCCATGTTTTCAGGGCAATGATTGATCAGGGCGATGTCGCCCGAATTGGGCCCCATTCGTTTACGGTTTATGCCGTCATCAAGGCACATGCCAATTTCGACCATGGATTATCGAAACCGGGCATCCAACGAATTTCCGAACAGTCTGGAGTCAGTCAGGCACAGGTCAAACTGGCGTTAGGGGTTCTCGAAAAAGCAGGTTTCATTGCAAAGAAAAAGCTCGGCCGATCCAATCACTACATGCTACGCGAAAAGGTCCAGGTCACAGAGGCCGGCTTACCACATACCGTAGTAACCTGGGAATACGTGCCGGACCGCGCCCAGCAGACCGTTAATGAGCTTAAAAAAGCCTTGATCGCCGGCGATCTCGCAAGTACGCGAACACTGAATATCGAGCGTCTGAATATACAAATCAATCTGGCAGGTGGTAATTCCCAGATCGATTTAGGCTCGTTGCACACCGACCTAGATCGACTGCCAGCCGGCATTCGAGAAACGCTGCGCAGACACCTCAATCGCCGTAGCGATCTTATACACAGCTCAGAGTGATACGTATCGCTCTGAGCTGTAATGGTCCCGGATAGGGCTCACCTAGAGCTCTGTTCACATCAGAATTCGGCTCAGCCTGAGCTCCTAAAAAGAAAGAATTAAAAATCAAGAGGATAGCTAGATGACTCGGCACGAGAAAACCGCGATGCCGTTTTCGCCTATGCCTTGAGCTACCGAAACCAGATCGACCACCAAACCGATACCAAACGCGGTACATTTACACCTATCGAGCACGATTAGCATTGCCGGATTGGGGCGACCAGGCCGGCTTGAAAGGGAATTGAGGGTATGAACAAAAAGTCGCTTTCCGAATGGGATATCTGCAGCAGGTACATCGCCCCCGATATTCAGCGGGCCTGCTGGAGAATACGCAAGCAAGTCATCCAGCCAGGTCAGGTGCATGCACAGCTGACCGAAGCCCAGGTCCGGCGGGCCGCGGCATGAGCATTGTTGACGCCCGCTATGAAAGGTTGATGCCATCACTAGACCTACTGGCCGATGAGGCAGTTCTTGCACAGGCTTGGAAAAAGTCTGATGCCTACATTCGCCGACATAATTGGTATGCTGACATTCTGGAGCTGGAGCAGGTTTCTCTGCTGCTACCGCAAACACTAAAACAATGGCAGCAACAGATTTCCACTAGCGACCATAGGGCAGCAAGCCCTCTGCGCCTGGTGCCAGCTCCAAAAAATGGCAAGTGGTACTTTCCATCCAAGGCTGAAGCTGAAGGCGGGGACTGGAAATTTAAAGCCATAGTCAATAAAAATGGCGAAGTTCAACAAGCAGAGCCCGACTTGCGTCCACTAGCACATGTCAGCATTCGTGAGCAGGTTTTAGCCTCTGCCGTTATGCTATGTCTCGCTGACGCTGTAGAAACACTGCAAGGTAATACCGACCCCGCGAGCTACCGCAGTAATGCACAAGCCAGACAGCGAGTTTGCAGCTACGGCAATCGGCTGTTCTGCGACTGGACTGAAGAGTCTGATGGCAAGCAGCAAGCACGTTTTCGCTGGGGCAATTCCACCACCTATTCGCAGTTTTTCGTGGACTATGAGCGCTTCTTGGAGCGCCCCGCAGAGGCTTGTCGCGAAGTACTACCCAGCCTGCATGACGAGCGTCTGTTTGTGGTCAAGCTTGATCTGGCCAAGTTTTATGATTGTGTTGAACAATCTGCGGTGGTCGACCTATTAAAGAGACTTTATCAGCGTTATGCCAAAGAATTTGCTATCCCTTACTCCGAGGACGAAGCTACACCGTTCTGGGAAGCGACTGAGAAGATCCTTAGTTGGCAATGGCAAGAGAGCGATTCAGATAGCCGCAGCGATCTCAAGTTAGGCTTACCTCAGGGTTTAGTGGCGAGCGGCTTCTTTGCCAATGCTTACATGCATGATTTCGACCAGTTAGTCGCTGCACGAATACGCAAAAAAACTCACATCCGTATGAAGTCCACTGGTGTTCGGGTTAAGCTGCTTGACTATTGCCGCTACGTTGATGATATGCGCTTAGTCGTTGCAATCTCGAATGAATCAGCGCAAGACTTAGCACTTGAAACACTTGCGAAAAGTATAAGCAACTGGGCTAACAAACTTATTAAAGAGTGCTTCAAGGGCGCAGACAATGGTTTGGCAGTAAAACAAGAAAAATCTGAAGCAGTCGCTTGGGAAGACTTCGCCGTTCAGGGTAGTACCTCCCGCTTTATGCGAGGCGTGAATGGGCAAATCAGCACAGCCCCCGACCCCGCAGCTTTGCTGCAAGCTACTGGCAGCCTAGATCACTTACTTTGGCTTGCTGACGCACTGGATGATGCCAACGATGTCGATGAGAACCCCTTGTCGCTAGCCCGTATATCCCTGCCGCGAGCGGACGTGCGGGACGATACTGTCAAACGCTTTGCGGCCAATCGATTACGCCAAGTGCTACGCATGCGCCGCAGCATGAGCGATCCAGAACTGCCCGCCGAGGACGTGCTGACCAATACTGAAGTCAGTGAGCGCCAGGCACTTGATCATGAAATGGAAACGATTGCCCGTAAGCTGATCGCTTGCTGGTCACGCAACCCTGCCTTGGCCAGCGTGTTGCGCTGCGGCTTGGACATATTCCCCTCAGCCAAGCTCCTGCGACCGGTTCTCCAGGCATTGATGTTAAAGTTAGAGCCTGCCGTCCCTAAAACTGAGCGGGAAGTCGCATTGTTTGTGCTTGCTGATCTACTCAGGGCCGGCGCAGTAGAAACAGGGTTGCACCGTCCAGAAAGTTATCCAGATTCGGCGGACATAACTGGCTATCGTAAGGAGTTACTGCAGGCAGCCCTACAGGCAATCGAGAACGAAAAACTTCCGTGGTATCTGCATCAACAGGCTGCACTCTTTCTGGCTGTCATGCAGTATCCAGTACCTTTGCCGCTGACTAGAGAACTGGCTTCCTACAGAGCACTGCATGACGCTTTACGCCTTACTCCGCCAACGACCGCAGAAGTATCCAATTCACTTACAGCAGGGCTGCTTGTGATGCGAATTACCGGCCAGCGGGATAAGTTCATTATTTGGCTGGGTAATTGGCTGCAAAAGCTGAAGACCAAAGATGCCCGAAAACTGATTGATGATATCGCAATGATAGATATACGAATCCTTGGAGAGTTACATGGTGCATGGCGTGAGTAAAGGGAAGGCAGGTTGGCTCAAATACCTAGAACGCTACTTACCTAAAGACCATGCACAGGACATATCTATACGATTAAAAGACTGGCCCAAGGGTAGGCGTTCGTTATTAAACATCGTATCCCATCCAGAAAACCCATTCGTTCAAGAAAACGCTCTACTCAAACTGGCCGCTGAGCTGTTGAAAGCTGAGCACTCCGACTGCCTTAATAGCGATGGGTTGGGCTTGGATTGGCTATCAATCGACTGTAGTGACTGGAACAAGATTCAGCATCCAGATACGCCACTGGCTTTGATCGTCAAAGAACCTAACACGATAGTCCCCCCATGGAGTAAGACACCATCATGGTGTTCAGAGGAAATGGCTTGGGCCTACCGTTTAGGACGTCTGCTACGCTCAGCCATCATCGGCGAAAGTGACTTCACCACTCGTTTTTTCCCAATACGAGAAGAGCAGTTTGATCGTTATCGCGGCCTGCAAAGCAGCTGGTATAAACGACGCATGGGGCTGATGCCGCTGAGCCGCGGTTTAGGTGAGGAGCCAACTCCAATCTCGCCATGGCTCAATGAGCTGGTTATGCGTCTTTTGCAGTGGCCCGGCTTGGAGATTAACAGGACGGATATTGAGAGCTTTGCTGCTTTTCGTCAGCCGTCGGACTTGCTCAAACTAGTAAAAGCTCGCTTGGCTGAGCAGGGCCGCATATACGGCAGTCAATCTAATCTTCCAGCCTACCTGTTGCCTGTTGACTGCTCTCCCAAATCCAACTTACGTGAGTTCAAGGTCGCGTTGGTGCAGACGCTAATGCCTCGGGACAACGACTTCTCAAGTGGCGACCCACTGATGTGGACTGCCTCCTACCGGGCTAGGCATAGAGCACACCTCGCTGCCATGTGCCGCTTGCTTGGACAGCAACTGGCAGCAAGCCGCTTCGCAAAGCGTAAAACCTCAGATAAGCAGAAAAACCAGCTCGATCTCATCGTCTTTCCAGAACTTGCTATTCATCCGGATGACATGTGGCTGCTTCATCGGCTGTCAGACAGCACGGGAGCCTTAATCTTCGCGGGGCAAACATTTATCGAACATCCCTACCTGAAAAAACCTATTAACCGTGCGGTATGGCTGCTGCGACAAGAAAGTGCTGCCGGTAGGCAGATCATCCGTGCATATCAGGGCAAGCAGCACGGCATCCCCTGGGAGCTATCTTCTGGTGTGGCAGGGCACCGCCCCTATCAAGTCATTGTTCAGCTCAAGGATCATTCAGGTGCCGAAGCCAAACTGACTGGGGCAGTCTGCTACGACGCAACGGACCTCAAACTGGGCGCAGACATGCGCGACATCAGTGATGGATTCGTCATCAGCGCTTTGAATAGGGACATAGGGACGTTTGACACCATGACAACCGCCTTGCAGTTCCATATGTATCAGCCAGTTATGCTTGCCAACACTGGCCAGTTTGGAGGCTCAAGTGCTCAAGCCCCGTTCAAGCAGCAATATGAGCGGCAGATTGCCCACGTGCATGGTAACAACCAGGCAGTGATCAGCATCTTTGAGGTGGATCTGCTGGCATTCCAGAACACTCGTAAAATTGAGCCGCAAAAAGAGAAAAAGGCAGCACCGGCCGGATTCAAGGGGCGCAATTTAGGGGCTGTTTCGTGAGCGAAACCTTTAATATCTACTGCGATGAATCCTGCCATCTGGAGAACGATGGCCAGAAGGCTATGGTACTAGGTGCGGTCTGGTGCCCTGAGGCCAAGCGCCTAGAGATCGCCCAACGCCTGCGTGAGATCAAGGTCAGACATCGGTTGTCGGCGGACTTCGAGATCAAGTGGACCAAGGTAGGGGCGACTAAGCTGCAGTTCTACTTAGACTGCATTGACTATTTCTTCGATGACGACGACCTGCATTTCCGCGCGCTGATCGTGGCTGACAAGGCCCGCCTCAATCATCAGCAGTACCGGCAGAGCCATGATGACTGGTACTACAAAATGTACTTCTCGATGCTCAAGACCATATTCGAACCGGATGCCGGATATCACGTTTACATCGACATCAAAGACACCCTTGGGCATGAGAAGATCGCCAAGCTCCATGAGGTGCTGGCCCACAACGCCTATGACTTCTCGCGCAGGATGATTCGCCGGGTACAACGCATCCACTCCCATGAAGCCGAGCAACTGCAGTTGGCAGACTTGCTAATCGGCGCGCTGTCCTACCTACATCGCGGGCTTACCGGCAGCGAAGCCAAACAGCGCCTGATCGAACGTATCCGCGAGCGCAGCCGCTATAACCTGAAGCAGAACACGTTGCTGCGTGAGTCCAAATTCAACCTATTCCTCTGGAGCGGGAGCAGCGGGCTATGAGCTTGCCAAGATGGCTGCCGCCTCTGGAGGAACTGAAGGCTTATGGAGGCGATTTCTCACGTTACTTGGAAGCTATCTACCGGATCTTTTGTGCCGACTTCGTTGAGTCAAAACCTGTGTTCGCGGGCAAGCGTCTGGGCTTGAAGCGTCACCCGGTTATACAGGGCAAAGAAGCTACCTTCTGGCACATGATTTCCGAAGGCAACGACGAGGCGGAACGCCTACCCGACTTGCGACGTTGTGAGCGCATTCGCTGGCCAAGGCCGATTATCGAAAATGCTGCGGACGCCGCGCTTAAGATTTGGCGCGAACCGAAGGGTTCAGGTCATCGCGTGCTGATCTGGTTTGCCGAAGCTGAATACTTGGTGGTCTTGGACGAGCGCGAGGACTATATCCTGCCGTGGACGGCATACCCGGTTGAGCGGGAGCATCAGCAAAGAAAACTGGAAAGGCGCTGGGAGCGGTATAACGAGGGGAATTAGGCTGGCCGCGCCCTCCGCAGGAGGACGGGGCCGTTACTCCTTCTACGCTTACACCCGAAGGCTGGTAGATGAGCTGATGCGAACAGTAAGTCTTACCGGCCTCGATTTCAAGTAACGTTACGTTAATTCAGACGACTGTCGCCTAGGCTGCGACTGCCACTGAATCGCCCCTGGTTTCGTAGACACCTCCAAGCCTCATAATGAGGCCCAAATAGGAGGTGCCATGAGTCGTCAGCGTTACCCCGAAGAATTCAAGATCGAAGCGGTCAAGCAAGTGACCGAGAAAGGCAAACCCGTCGCCGATGTCGCCCAGCGCCTGGGCATGTCCGTGCACAGCCTTTACGCCTGGATCAAGGTCTACAGCAAGCCCCAAGAGCAGCGTCAGCAAGACGACGATCAGCAGGCCGAACTGCGCAAGCTGCGCGCTGAACTCAAGCGCGTGACGGAAGAGCGAGACATCTTAAAAAAGGCCGCCGCGTACTTTGCCAAGGAGTGCGGCTGAAGTACGCCTTCATCAAGAAGCACTCGACTGATTACCCGGTGCGGCGCCTTTGCCAAACCCTCAAGGTGCACCCCAGCGGCTACTACGCCTGGCTGGCCGAGCCTCAATCTGCCCGAGCAAAAGAAGATCAACGTCTGCTTGGCTTGATCAAACACGCCTGGCTAGAAAGCGGAGGTGTATACGGCTACCGCAAAATTCACGATGACCTACGTGAGCTAGGAGAGGAATGCGGACGAAATCGAGTCGGGCGCTTGATGCAGGCGGAGGGGCTGCGTTCGCAAACGGGCTATCGGCGGCGTCCAGGGTTCTACGGTGGAAAACCAACAGTGGCCTCGCCCAACCACCTCGCGCGGCAGTTCAATGTCAGTGAGCCGAACAAGGTCTGGGTGACAGATATCACTTACATCCGCACCTATGAAGGATGGCTCTACCTGGCGGTAGTGCTGGATCTGTTCTCACGCCAAGTAATTGGTTGGTCAATGAAGCCAAGGATGTGCAGCGACCTGGCTATCGACGCAATGTTGATGGCTGTGTGGCGACGCAAGCCACAGCAGCAAGTGATGATTCACTCAGATCAAGGGAGTGCGATCCATGAACCCCACCTACCGCCAGATGGAGCTTCGATTTACCGTTGCATCTCCGGTGAGCAGTTCCACGGCAGCAGCGCTTCGTAGTCCTCTACCGACGAGGC
>NZ_JABWRU010000021.1:0-87446 GCF_014269165.1 Pseudomonas sp. SWRI68
CCCCCACACGCCCCTGCAAGCGCACCGGCCCTTCCCAATATGCAAACCGTGTCCGCATCCAGGCACGCGGTTCCACGGCATCAGCCCGCACATCAACCCCATACTCCACCACCCGCACCCGCCAACGCGTCGGTACCGCCCTACCGTCTTCCTGCCGATTCCAGGCCAACGCCTCCAACTGAATCTGATCCCCCCGCAGCGCCACCACCTCCCCCTGCGGGCTGACCCACGTCCCCGCCCGGTACGGCAAACCCCCGGTGTCGCGCACCTGGAACAGCATCAGCTTCGCACCACTGTCCAGGTGCAGTGAAAACCAGTCCCACCCCGTCTGCCCGGCAGCCAGCGGCTGGCTGCTCCATTCCCGGTCAAGCCAGGCCTGGCCGGTCACCGCAATGCACTGGCCATCACGCTCTACCTCACCACTGACCCGATAAAACGGCTGACTGTAGTAATACGAAGCTTGCCCCTTGCCCGACTTTTCGCTGTAGCCCTGGCTGCCATGCAACACCAGCGGCCTGTCACTGCGCAGGCTCAGGTCGTAGCGAAAGCCTTCACCAGCTGCCTTCATCTGCAACCCCGCGATACCCTCGTGCCCCTGCAATGACCAGTCATTGATCCAAGCCCGGAACGGCTCTGCCACCACGCCCGCCTGGCCGACACCGCCGCGCGCCAAGGTCTCGCCAGAACGATGCCCACCTGGCCCGGTCAGGGCCGCGTGCCCCATCCACAGGTTTGGGCTGTTCCAGTCGCGGGTCTCGGCCCCTGGGCGCAGCGCCGAACGGAACAGCGTCCACTGCGCCCCCCAGTCACGGCCCTGGCTATCCTTGAGGTTCGCGGTGACGTACCACCACTCGATGCGAAAACCATCGTGGGCCCCGTGATCACGCGGGAACACCAAGGCGTGATCACGCGTCACCTGGCTGAACCCGCTAACCTGCTGCCCCAGCCCGGCAAAGCTCTCGGGCGCAGGCTCATCACACCCGCACAGCAGCAGGCACAACAGCACAGCCGCGCTACGTTTCATCGGCAAACTGCCTCAACAAATCGCTTGGCTGGCGCCGCGCCAGTTGCCACAACGGCCAGGCGCTGGCCAGCAGGCTGGTCAGGATGCCCAGCACGGCCAGTTGCATCAATTGCGCAGGGAAGACATACAACGGCAATCGCCAGCCGAACGCCTGCACGTTCACCACCGCCACCAGGCACCACGCCAGCAAAACCCCTACCGGGATCGCCAGCAGCACGGTGAGGCAGCTCAGCATCAGCGTCTGGCCCAAGCTCAGCCAGACCAATTGCCTGCGGCCCACCCCCAGTGCCCAAAGCGGCGCCAGCTGGCCCAAGCGGCTCTGGCCCAGGGTCAGCAGGTTGATGAACATGGCCACGCCAGCAACACCCAGCGTGAGGCTGTTGAGAGCAGCAGTGGCGGCGAAGGTGCGGTTGAACACGTCAGTCGACCAACCCTTCAAGCGCGACTGCTCGACCACGCGGCTGTCGTCCAGGGCAAAACGCTGCTGCAGCGCGGCCTTGAGGGCCGGCACGTTCGCGGGGGCGCTATCCAGACTCAGGCCGGTCAGCGTTGCCTGCGGCCAATGCTTGCGCAGCCAGTCGGCATTGACCAGCACATGCCCCTTGGGGTTGCCGTAATCGGCATACACCCCCACCACCGTCATGGGCGGCGCGCCATCGGTTGCCAGTGCCAGGGTATCGCCCACGCCCAGGCCGAGGCGGCGGGCCAACTGCTCACTGAGCATTACTCCCTTGCCCTGCGCCAATTGCTGCCAGGCCTGCGCGTGCTGCTCCAGCAAGGGCCAGCGGCTGCGGTAGGCGGGGTGGTCGACAACCCCCTGCACCTGCACCGGCCAACCCTGCAGGCGGGTTTCCACACGCCAGCCTGGCAGTACCACCTTGGCCGCAGGTTGCTGCTGGAGCCATTGGTACACCTGCTCACCTTGCGCAGTATCCCGGGGCGTCACGTAGAGGTCGGCGGCCAAGCGCAGGTCAAGCCAGCCAACAAAGGTCTTGCGAAAGCCCTCGGTCATGCTGCCCACGCCAACACTGGCGGCCAGCGCAAGCAGCAAGGCCATCAACGCCAGGCTCAACGCAGGCAACTGTTGGCGGCTATCGGCGATGAACCACTGCGACAGGGGCCGACAGCGTCCGCGCGCGGCCCAGGCCAATACACCGTCGAGCAAGGCTGGCAACACCAGTGCCGAAGCCAGCAGCAGTGCCGCCACCGTGACAAATGCACTGACCAGGCCCTGGCCCAGTTGCCAACCGCCCAGCATCACCAGCAGCAAAAATACCGCCAGCCAGCGCTGGCGCCTCAACCAACGGCCTTGTGCCAGCCGCCAGGCCTGGGGTTGCGCAATCGCCAGCAAAGGCAGGCGGGCGGCCTGCAGCACACTGCCGACCCCGGCCAGCAGCGCCCCCAGCACACTCACCAGCACCCCCGCCAACCACCACCACGCCGGCAGGTGCAACGCTGCGCCAACTTGAGCGCCATACAGGCCACGCAAGCTGGCTGCGAAGTCCGGCAGCAGCAGCGCCGCCAGCCCATAGCCGCTGGCCACCCCGGCCAGACCGCCCAACACGGCGAACAGCCCCAGCTCCAAGGCCAACCCAAACAACAGGCTGTGCAAGCTGACGCCACAGGCACGCAGGCTTCTGATCAGCTTGCGGCGTTGCTCCAGTGCCAGGCCAATGGCGGCATGCGCGATAAACAGCCCGACCACGAACGCCAACAGGCCGAGGGCCGTCAGGTTCAGGTGAAAGCTTTCGGTCAGCCGCTGCAAGCCACCGTCGTCACTGGGGGGTTGCATTTCGAGCTGCGCGGCAATATCTGCAGGCAGTGGCTCGACAGGCCCCGTCAGCAACAGCCGCGACAGCCGCCCAGGCGCCTGCAGCAAGGCTTGGGCATGGCCGATGTCGACCACGATCACGCCTGGCGCCAGCTCCGGTTTGAGCACAAAAGGCGGCAGCACCTGCCCCTCACTGTTCACGGCCTGGTCGGTAACGACCTTGCCCAACTGGCGCAACGTATCCTGCCCTACCCAGGCTTGCCCGGGCGTACCAATAAAGGCCTGCAGATCGAAGTCTGCCGCCCGCACACCGGCAACGGCGGTGGTCGATGGCAGGCTCAGCGGCTCGATGCCCAGCAGCCGAACACTCACCGGCTGCTCCCCGGCAAACCGCAACCGCCCTTCCAGCACCGGGGCAACCGGCCAGCCCAACTGGCGCAATTGCAGGTACAGCGCCTGATCGAACCGCTCCCCCTCACGCGGCACCAACTGCGCTTGCAGCGGCCCCGCCAACACCGCACTGGCGCGCGCATAGTCGCTGCGCGCCTGGGTGTTGAGCGCCTGGACACCGGTCCATAGCGCAGTGGCCAGCCACAAGCCGGTAAAAATGCTGAAGCACTGCACGCGATGACGCTGCCAATGGCTCAACAGCGCCCGCAAGGTGAGCATCAGCGGGTTCATGGGCCGTGCTCGTCGCGCACACGGCCAGCTTGCAAGTAGCAGCAATGCGCCAACCGCGCTGCCAGGCGCTGGCTGTGGGTCACCATCAAGACACTGCTGCCGGCCTCGGCCACCAGTTGCAGGAACAGGCCCAGCACCTCGTCGCTGCTGGCTTCGTCCAGGCTGCCGGTGGGCTCGTCGGCCAACACCCATGCGGGGCGAGCCGCCAGGGCGCGGCCGATGGCAACCCGCTGCTGCTGGCCGCCGGACAACTGCTCGGGGTAACGCGTCAACAGCTCGGCCAGGCCCAGACGCGCAGCCAGGTACGCCAGCCAAGGCCGATCATGCCGGCCGGCAAGCCGTGCTTGAAAAGCAAGGTTCGCCCCCACATCCAGGCTGCTGATCAGGTTGTACTGCTGAAACACCAGGCCGATACCTTCGCGTCGCCAGCGCGCCAGGGACGATTCCGAGCGACTATCGAGCGGTTCACCGTCAATCAGGATGCGCCCACTGTCGGCACGGTCCAGCCCGGCAATCAGGTGCAACAACGTACTCTTGCCACTGCCGGACTCGCCCATCAGCGCCAGGCTGCTGCCGCGCGCCAGGCACAGGTCGATGCCCTGCAGCACCGGCAGCGGGCCTTGGGGCGTGATGAACGACTTGTGCAGTTGCTCGACCACCAGCATCGGGAGTGTTCCTCATGGCGCCACCTCGCAAGCGGTGGCTGAGTGCCCCCTTAGGAATAGCACAGCCAGGCACTACAACCGCCAGGCAACGATTTAATGGATCCATAAAAAACAAGCCAAGACCATCAGGGTTCGATAATCGCCCATAAATCGGCGAATTACAGGCTTATTAATTTGACCAAACCACCAAGCGCCCTATTTAATGGATCCATTAAATAAAAATAATCGCTACTCCGGAGAGCCTCATGTACCCGAGAAACACTTGGTATGTCGCCTGCACCCCTGACGAAATCGCCGACAAGCCGTTGGGCCGGCAAATCTGCGGGGAAAAGATCGTGTTCTACAGAGGCCACGAGAACCGGGTGGCGGCGGTGGAAGATTTTTGCCCGCACCGCGGCGCGCCACTGTCGTTGGGCTATGTCGAAAACGGTAACCTGGTGTGTGGCTACCACGGCCTGGTAATGGGCTGCGACGGCAAGACTGTCGAGATGCCAGGCCAACGGGTCAGGGGCTTCCCCTGCAACAAGACTTTCGCCGTGGTCGAGCGCTATGGCTTCATCTGGGTCTGGCCGGGCGACCAGGCACAGGCGGACCCAAGCCTGATCCCCCATCTGGAATGGGCGGTAAACGATGACTGGGCCTATGGCGGCGGGCTGTTCCACATCGGCTGCGACTACCGCCTGATGATCGACAACCTCATGGACCTGACCCATGAAACCTACGTGCACGCCTCCAGCATCGGCCAGAAGGAAATCGATGAAGCACCGCCCGTGACCACCGTCACCGGCGATGAAGTGGTGACTGCACGGCACATGGAAAACATCATGGCACCGCCGTTCTGGCGCATGGCCCTGCGCGGCAACGGCCTGGCCGACGATGTACCGGTGGACCGCTGGCAGATCTGCCGCTTTACCCCGCCCAGCCATGTGCTGATCGAAGTCGGCGTGGCCCACGCGGGCAAAGGTGGCTATCACGCCGACGCGCAGCACAAGGCATCCAGCATCGTGGTCGACTTCATCACCCCCGAAACCGACACCTCGATCTGGTACTTCTGGGGCATGGCCCGCAACTTCGCTGCGCAGGACCAAGCGCTGACCGCAAACATCCGCGAGGGCCAGGGCAAGATCTTCAGTGAAGACCTGGAAATGCTCGAACGCCAGCAGCAGAACCTGCTCGCCTACCCCCAGCGCAACCTGCTCAAGCTCAACATCGATGCCGGTGGCGTGCAGTCGCGCAAGATCCTCGAGCGCCTGATCGCCAACGAGCGCAGGCCCCAAGCCGAACTGATCGCGACCAGCGCAAGCCCAGCCTGACGAGGAACGGACATGATCGATGCCGTAGTGGTTTCCCGAAACGACGAAGCACAAGACATCTGCAGCTTCGAACTGGCCGCCGTCGATGGCAGCCTGCTGCCGCCCTTCAGCGCCGGGGCACACATTGATGTGCACCTGCCCGAAGGGCAAGTTCGCCAGTACTCGCTGTGCAACCACCCCGAAGAACGCCACCGCTACCTGATCGGCGTGCTCAAAGACCCCGCCTCACGCGGCGGTTCGCGCAGCTTGCACGAGCAGATCCACAACGGCGCCCGCCTGCGTATCAGCGCACCGCGCAACCTGTTCCCACTGGCCCAGGGCGCCCGCCGCAGCCTGTTGTTCGCAGGCGGTATCGGCATCACCCCGATCCTGTGCATGGCTGAGCAGCTGGCCGCCAGCGGCGCGGATTTCGAACTGCA
The DNA here is from genome assembly GCF_014269165.1 of Pseudomonas sp. SWRI68. NCBI lineage: Bacteria > Pseudomonadati > Pseudomonadota > Gammaproteobacteria > Pseudomonadales > Pseudomonadaceae > Pseudomonas > Pseudomonas sp. SWRI68. The sequence goes on from NZ_JABWRU010000021.1 coordinate 5,874, forward strand.
TTACTGCGCCCGCTCCAGCGATCGCGCAGCCTTCGTCGAGCGTATGCGCGGCGCCGCCTTTGCCGATCGCCTGTTCGTGCATTTCGACGAACAACCCGAGACCGCGCTGGACATCGCCCAGGTGTTGGCCAACCCGCAAGCCGATGTGCACCTGTATGTGTGCGGCCCGGGCGGGTTCATGCAGCACGTGCTGGAAAGCGCCAAGGCGCAGGGCTGGCAGGAGGCGTGCCTGCACCGCGAGTACTTTGCCGCCGCGCCGGTCGATACCCAGGGCGATGGCAGCTTCTCGGTCCAGCTGCACAGCACCGGCCAGGTGTTCGAGGTGCCCGCCGACCAGAGCGTGGTGCACGTGCTTGAACAGCACGGCATCGCGATCGCCATGTCGTGCGAGCAAGGCATCTGTGGCACCTGCCTGACACGCGTCCTGTCCGGCACGCCCGAGCATCGCGACCTGTTCCTCACGGAGCAGGAGCAGGCCCTGAACGATCAGTTCACGCCCTGCTGCTCGCGGTCGAAAACCCCGCTGCTGGTGCTTGACCTCTGAGGGGCCTCACGTCGAGGGCAGGATGACCTTCATGCGCGCGTCTGCCGTTGCCGCGCCGAAGGTCTCGGCATAACGCAAAGTGGCATTGGCGTGCTCGCGCATGATGGCTTCGGCGCGGGCACCCTGCCTGCTGACCAGGGCATCGAACACCGAATGGTGCTGCATGTGCGCGTAGTTGAAGCGCCGGTATTCACGCGCCAGGTCATGGCGGTCCACTGCCAGGGCGGTGACCGAGGCGAACGGCAGGTGGTCATTGCGCGCCAGGGCATCGGCGATCGCCGGGTTGTGGCTGGCTTCGACAATCACCTGGTGGAAGCGCATGTTGAGGTCATGATAGGCCTGCAGGTCCTCTTCGGTGACGAAGCCTTTGCCGAACAGCTGGTCGCCTTCGACCAGGCAGCGCTGCAGCGCCTCTTGTGCTTCGGGCGACAGGCCACGCTCTGCCGCCTGGCGGGCGGCCAGGCCTTCGAGCACACCGCGAACCTCGACTGCGCCGGCGATGTCGTCTGCGCTGACCGAACGCACCTGAAACCCACGCCCGCCAAAGCGCACCAGCAAGCCTTCCTGCTCAAGGGTGCGGAATGCCATGCGCACCGGCATGCGCGAAACACCGAAGCGTTCGGCGGTGGGGATTTCCATCAGACGCTCGCCGGCGGCCAGCTCGCCGGAGGCGATCATCTTGCGTAGCGTAACCAGCACCAATTGACCGGGCTTGCTCATCCAGGCAGTTTCCAGAGACGTGGGCGGCCATCTTAGCGCACTGGGAAAGCTAGTGGATCGCCTGGCGTGTGGCTGAGGGCGCAGAGGTGCTCGCCTTGATGCAGTTGGGGAGTTGAAATCGAGCGCTGCCCGCGCGACGCAGAGTGCCTGTGGTACTGTGCTGCGACACCCTCAAGGAGCCCCCCACATGGACGTACGCTGCACCTCGATCGAGGACGTTCGCTCGCGCATCGATCACATCGACCAGAACCTGGTCGCACTGCTTGCACAACGTGGCCAACTGGTCGCCCAGGCGGCGACTTTCAAGAAGACCCGCGACGATGTGCGCGCACCGGCGCGGGTCGAGCAGGTAATCGCCAAAGTGCGTGCCATTGCCGGCGATACCGGGGCATCGCCCGAGGTGGTGGAACGGGTGTACCGGGCGATGATTGCGGCGTTCATCGATGAAGAGCTGAGACTGCATGCCGCGTTAGATCGGGAGTGAGCTGGGGCCGCTTTGCGGCCCATCGCGACGCAAGGCCGCTCCTACAGGAATATACGATCTCTTGTAGGAGCGGCCTTGCGTCGCGATGGGCTGCGAAGCAGCCCCAATGTCAAGCCTGGAGGGCATCCCTTGCCCTCACCTTTGCGACTCACCCCGCCAGCACGAAGTCCGCTGCCGTCACAGTCGTGGCATCGGCAACCCCTACCAGGCGAATCGAGTCGGCAGCGCCAATGCTGACCAGCGTATCGGCACCGACATCGGCGATGGTGACGTTGCCCGCAAAGGTCGCCGCAGTGATGTTGAACGCGGAGATATCCAGCAAGTCCTGACCTCCCACCAGGTTGGCATCGAAGTTAATGATCAGGTCGGCTCCAGACCCCGCACCGAACTGGAAGGTATCGTTGCCATCGCTGGCGATCATCGTGTCATCACCCGCGCCGCCGTTGACCGTATCATCGCCAATCGCGCCGTTGATGAAGTCACTGCCGCTACCACCTGACAAGATGTCGTTGCCATCATCACCGAACAGCGTGTCGTTGCCCGCCCCACCACTCAGGATGTCATTGCCCAGGCCACCATCGAGGCTGTCGTTGTCGTCCCCGCCGTTCAGGGTATCGTTGCCAACGCCACCGAGCAGTTGGTCGTTACCTGCGCCACCGTTGAGGGTGTCATTACCTGAACCGCCGGTGATGACGTTGTCCAGGCCGTTACCGGTACCCGTGAAGTTGGCGACGCCGAAGTAGGTCAGGTTTTCCAGGTTGCTGCCCAGCGTGTAGCTGGTGATCGTCGTGCGTACGAGGTCCGTGCCGCCGCCTGCCAGTTCTACCAGCACATCCGCGGCGGTATCGACCACATAGCTGTCGTTACCGGCGCCACCCACCAGTTGGTCGATACCTGCACCACCGTTGAGGAAGTCGTTGCCGGCCCCGCCGAGGATGGTGTTGGCAGCGGTATTACCCACGCCCACGAAGTTGCCGGTGCCGGTAAAGCTGAGGTTCTCGAGGTTGGCGCCGAGTGTGTAGCTTGCCAGGCTGGTCTGCACCAGGTCGGTACCCCCTCCAGCTGCCTCGGTAACGATATCACCGGTATTGTCGACCAAGAAGGTGTCGTTACCGAGACCGCCAATCAGGGTGTCTGCACCGAGCCCACCGTTGAGCACATCATTGCCCGAGCCGCTGGTGATGACGTTGTTCAGCGCGTTACCGACCCCCGTGAAGCTGGCTGCACCGAAGTAGGTCAGGTTCTCCAGGTTGCCGCCCAGCGTGTAGCTGGTGATCGTCGTGCGTATGACGTCCGTGCCGCCGCCTGCCAGTTCCACGACCACGTCCCCGGCATTGTCGATCACATAGCTGTCGTTACCGGTGCCGCCCACCAGTTGGTCGATACCCGCCCCCCCATTGAGGAAGTCATTGCCGACGCCGCCGACGATGGTATTGGCCACGCCATTACCCACCCCCACGAAGTTGCCTGTGCCGGTAAAGCCCAGGTTCTCGAGGGTGGCCGCAAGCGTGTAGCTCGCCAGGCTGGTTCGCACCAGGTCGGTACCCCCGCCCAACGCCTCAGTGACGATGTCTGCGGCATTGTCGACGACAAAGGTGTCGTCACCGGCACCGCCAAGCAGGGTATCTGCACCGAGCCCACCGTTAAGTGTGTCGTTGCCAGCGTTGCCGGTAAGGGTGTCATTACCTGAACCACCGGTGATGACGTTGTCCAGGCTATTGCCGGTGCCGACGAAGTTGGCGGCGCCGAAGTAGGTCAGATTCTCCAGGTTGCTGCCCAGCGTGTAGCTGGTGATCGTCGTGCGTACAAGGTCGGTGCCACCGTCTGCCAGTTCCACCAGCACGTCTGCAGCCGTATCGACCACGTAGCTGTCGTTACCGGCACCGCCCACCAACTGGTCGATACCCGCGCCACCGTTGAGGAAGTCGTTACCCGCCCCGCCAATGATGGTGTTGGCCAGGGTATTACCCACACCCACGAATTTGCCGATGCCGGTAAAGCTCAGGTTCTCCAGGTTGGCGCCGAGCGTGTAGCTTGCCAGGCTGGTCTGCACTAAGTCGGTGCCCCCGCCAACTGCCTCGGTGACGATGTCACCGGTGTTGTCGACGACAAAGGTGTCATTACCGGCGCCGCCATTCATGGCATCCGCACCGAGCCCACCGTCGAGAATGTCGTTGCCATCACCGCCGAACAACTGATCGTTGCCGGCCAGGCCGTTGAGCGTGTCGTTGCCCCCCAGCCCAGAGAGCACGTCATTGGCCGAGGTACCGGTCAAGGTGTCGGCACCCAGTGTGCCCAGTAGCTCCACCCCTATCAGTCGCGGCACCACCGCCGTCGCCGCAGAGCTCACCGATTCAAGGGTGCCGAAGCCATCGGTGTAGCGTACGACCACGCGCAGTTGAAGATCGGCCTGCGCCGCGCCCGGGGTGAAGGTAGCAGCCGTCGCACCGACGATGTCGGTAAACGTCGTACCCGTGCCTTGCTGCCACTGGAAGCTGAACGTTCCCAGCCCGTCCACGTCGGCAATACCTGCGGTAAGCGCGCTCAGTACCTGCCCCTGATCCGGCGTAGTGTCACTGATCAGGACCGCACCGGTCGGTGCATCATTGGCGTTGGCCACCGGGTCGAGGATGTCGGAGGCAATGCTTTCTTGCACGCCGAAGTCATCCACGTAGCTGACCACCACCCGCATGTTCTGCCCCACCTGCGCCTGGGTCAGGACGAAGGTGCTGCCGATGGCGCCCGCGATGTTGACCCAACCGACACCGCGGTTCGACTGCCACTGGAAGCTGAACTGCGGATTGCTCAGGCCGTCGGCGTCGACGATGGTCGCCGGGTCGGCCGTCAGTGTCTGGTTCTGCACCAGCAGCCCGGTCACGGCCGGCCCGGCGCTCGGCGCGCTGTTCGGCGCGGAGTCGACGATCTCCAGGGTGCCCTTGGCATCCTGATACACCGCCCGCACCCGAATGCTCAACCCCGCCACATCATCCGTCACCCGATAGGTACTGCCGATCGCCCGCGATGCTTCGCCTGCGGCGACGAAGGTGATGTCCTCATAGACACCCGAGCCCGGCAGTTGCTCGACCTGCCAGTAGTAGGCCACAGGCCCGTTGACCGCACCCGTCGGGTTGGCCGCACTGACGTTGTCGGCATCGTGCACCGCCAGGTCAGAGACACGCAGCAACTGGCCGGCAACCGGTGTGTCCTCACGCCCGCCCGTGGCATCGTCAAGGATCGCCAGGTGGCCCGATGGGTCGGCGTTGACGGCCGTGCCGACGCCAGAGGCAATGGCACGGTCAGAGAACTGCAGCCGCTCGATGCCGGTCAGCCGATCGACACCATCACGCCCCGCCACCAGGTCGGTGACGATGACCGCATTGCCATCGACCACGACGCTGTAGTCGGTCGCAACCCCCGAGAACAAGGCGGTGTCATAGTTGTCGGTACCGCTGACAATCTCCCGGGTGATCACCAGCTGGCCCGGGTTGTAAGTACCGTTGAGCATCAGCGGTACCATCGGCTCCATGCTGTCGAACGTGGCAATTTCCGGGCCGGTGCCATCGCTGTTGGCGCGCACGCTGATGCGCACGTTGAGCCACTTGTCACCGTCGAGGATGTCATCGCCGCCGCGGCCTTCGAGCAGGTCGCTGCCGCTGCCGCCAAGGATGATGTTGCCGCCGTCGTAGAACGTCGCACCGGCAGCCAACAGGTCGGCCAGGCCATTGATCAGGCTGATATTGGTCAGCACGCTGCCGTTGGCACCTGAGGTGGGCAGCGAGGCGGCATCCTCATTGTCACCACGCAGGAAGTCACCGTGCGCCGAACCCGACAGGCCTTCCATGATGTCGAAGCGTACCTGCGCCGAAGCGCCCGAGCCCGGCACCGGCGGCACATCGAAGAAGCGGTCGGTGAAATCGATGCTCACGCCTTGGGCGAGGCCCTTGAAGGTCGCCCAGTCGTAGCCCGAGCCGCCGATATAGCGGTCACCGAAGCCGAGGCTGCCGACCATGATGTCGTCGCCCCCTTCGCCGTTGAACTTGTCGTTCTCGTTGCCGCCGACGAACACATCATTGCCGATCACCGGGTCGTTGCCGAGCGGGTCGAAGTTGTCGCCAGGCGCACCGTCCGAGGTGCCCTTCTCGATCCAGTCGTCGCCTTCGTTGCCCATGTCCTGTTCGTTGGCCTTGCTGCCCAGGATGAAGTCGTTGCCCTGGCCGCCAATGGCTTCGGAGGCGTCTTCACCAGTGACGATGAAGTCGTTGCCAAAACCACCGATGATCAGGTTGACGCCATTACCGCCGTGCAGCACGTCGTTGCCGTCGCCGCCCTGGATATTGTCGTCGCCGCCCACGTCGCTGATGATGTCGTCGCCGGCACCGCCGCGCAGCTGGTCGTTGCCGTTGCCGCCTTCGATGCGATCATTGCCGGCATCGCCCCAGACCGTGTCGTCGCCACCGCCAGAGACGAGTATGTCATCGCCGTTGCTGCCGCCCAGCACGATGTGCTCTTCACCGGCGTAGCGGATGTAGTTGGTGTCGGGCCCGGCAGTCAGCGGGTTGTCGCGGAACACCACCTGCTGGCCGTTATCGCCCAGCGGGTCGGCATTGCCCAGGCCATCGTTGTACTGCTTGCTGCGGTCCACTTCGAGGTAGAACGCCGGGTCCGAGAACACCAGGCCTGGCAAGTGGGTGGCCGACGTGTTGGCCATGATCAGCTTGGCGAACGAGTTGCTTTCCAGCTCGGCATTCATCGACAGGCCAGAGGTGCGCTCCAGGTAGTAGAAGCGGTCGCCGTCCTGGAGTTTTTCCATCTGGTTCTCGAACACGAAGTTGAAGGTCGAGCCGAGCATGCCACCGAAGGGTGCTTTCGCTTCGGCCAGGCCACCGATCCACAGGTCGATGGCATCGACCCCGGTCACTGTCACTGCCCTCAGGTCATCGGCGGTGCCCAGCACACCATCCTTGCCGGGCTGTGTCACGTTGGCCCAGGCTCCGGTGCCATTGAGGAAGTCCAGGCGGTCCGCCGGCGAACCGTCGCCACCGAACACCAGCGCCATGGCCGCCGCGCGCTTGTCCACCAGAGTGGTAGCACCGGTGATGGTGCTGTGTGTGCCGTAGGCGGCAATGAAGTTGATCAACGACTCCGCATGCTTGAGGTGTTGCACCAAATCGACCCAACTGGTGTACGGCTTGAGTTGGGTATCGCCGGTTTGCTCGTAGATATCGCGGCGCACGGCGTTGAGCGAAGGAATACCCACATCGCGGCCACGGGCGATGTTGATCGCCGGCAGGTCGAGCGGCAGGCCCAGCAGGTTATTGCGCAGCGCCTCGGTGACGAACTCGTCGATTTCGTTACCCGCCTGGCGCGTCACCCCGCGCACGATGGCGCTGGTCGCGTCCTCTGGTGTGACCCCACTGGCGGCGTACGCCAGCGGGTTGAGGAACGCGGCGATCAGGCCGAGTTGCTGCTCGGGGTTGGCGCTGGCCGGGTCCTTGACCACGTTGAAGTCGATGTCGAAGCGGTCGACGGTCTCGGTCAGCATCGAGTGGCCGAAGCGGTACACGGTGTGCGCGAACTCGGCGACGATCGAGGCGTCGAGGTCGACGTCATACACCTGGGTCGGGGCGAAGAACAGGTCGACGCGCGGCTGGATGGTGCGTGCGAACTCCTCGAACACCAGGTGCTGATACTGCATCTCGGTGCCGAACTTGGCCGCCTGGAACAACCGCTCGCCATTCCACACCAGCGCATCGATCTCGGCCTGGCTGGCAGGCAGTGCGGTGACCGGGTTGAGCAGCCACTCGTTGAGGAAGGCCACGTCGCCGGCATCGAGCACGGTGTCCATGGTTTGCGCCACCAGCCGGTTGTGCTCGGCGTGGAAGATCGCGTGCACGGCGGTCAGGCCGATGTTTTCGTTGACCCGGCCATCGCCCGCGATGTAATGCGCATCCAGCAGCTCGTTGTCGTACGCCAGGTTGGCGCCTGTCTGCGGGTTGACCGGCACGGCGTTGCCCACCAGGGCATCGCCATCGGGCGCCAGCACGCCGGCATTGAACACCGGTACGGCATTGTGGGCGATGTCGGCGAGGAACTCGTGGCCCGTGCGCACGGCATTGGTCAAGTCGATCGGCGCCAGCGGGTTGCCTTCGACCAGCACGTCATCCGCCGTGCCGCCCAGCCCATCGGCGCCCTTCATCACCACCATCGGGTAGCCATTGGGCCCTTTGACGAAGTTGCCATAGGCATCAGTGGCCAACAGCGGAACATTCCCGACGTCGGCATCGGTGAGGTGAATGCCGAGCAGGTCGTTAGCCTGCGCCTTGACCACCTTCCAGGTCGCCATGCCGCCAATTTCGCTGTCGTCCGCACTGCCGAACTTGCCATCGGTACCGAGGTCACGGTTGGTGATCAGCCGGCCAGTGGCGACGGGGCCCTCGTCGGTCATCTGGTAGCCGCGCAGGAATACCTGATGCGAGGGATGCGAGCTGTAGGTCTGGTTCTGGTCAACGAACGGCGTGGTGGTGTTGGTGTGCTCGCGGATATCGTCGGCGGTGCCGAGAAGACCATCTGGCCCTGGCTGGTTGGTGGCGCGGGTCAGCACCATGAAATTGGTGTTGCCACCAGGCACGTAGAGCGGGTCATCCGGTTGCAATGGAATAAACACCGTGCCTGATCCCCCCTTGGTTAGCAGGTCCAGACCGTGGTCGAAGAACTGCCCGAAGAACGTCATCCAGGCATTGAACGGTGCAGACAGCCCAGCATCCGCCGTGGTGTTTTCGAACAGGTAGACATCGCGATCGTCAGTGGTACCGAACTGGCCATCCATGCCAGGGCTGGCGACCACCCGTACGCCATCCTTGAGCACGTCGTCGTTACCCGGCGTGCCGAAGTTGAGCACACCGTCCGCGCCTGGGTCGTAGGCCGTGGCATAAGCTGCCGGGTTGTTCGAGGTCTGGTCGACGATCAGGTTGCTGATGGTACGCGGCTGCGAGTCGAATACCGCTCCGCTGGTCTGCTGATAGGAAGACCCGGGAATGGCCGGCGAGCCGGGGCCGAAGAAGCCGGCCGGCGCACCTTCGGCCGGGTTGAACACCGGGTCTGTCAGCCGTGGGAAGACGTTGTCGGCAGCACCGAACTGGGTGTTGTTGATACCGTTGAGGTTCATCAGGTTGTTGTTCGAGCCGTCGACCGTCCGCAGACCCATGGCCGCCCGGATGTTAGGTATCAGCGAAAGGATATCCTGCCCGGCAGCATCGGCCTCGGCAATCTTGATCTGGGCCAGGATGAAGTTCAGGTCGGAGCGGACCATGTGCAGGCCCTCTCCCCCTTCGCTGGCATCGACCACCGGCGTTGGTGCAGTTGGTACCACGGGCGCGCCCGCTTCGACCACGGCAGTGGGCTGCGAGAACAGCACTTCGGTGGTGCCGTGGGCATCCTGGTAGATCGCCTTGACCCGCAGCGACAACCCGGCCAGGTCCGGCGAGACCTTGAACGCGGTGCCATCGGCGCTCTGGAACGCCAGGTCGCCGGCCGGCAACAGGATGATGTCTTCGAACACACCGCTGCCCGGCTCGGCCTCGAACTGCCAGTAGTAGGACACCGACGTATTGTCGAGCAGCCCTTGTGGGTTGGTCGGCGAAATGTTGTCGCCATCCAGCACCCCGGCCATACTCACGGTCAGCATGTCGCCGACGGTAATCGCGCCAGCGTTGCTGTCAGTGATGCTCGGGCTGCCGGTCGGCTGGGCGTTCACGCCCGCCACCAGCACGCGCTGGCCGTCGGAGAATTGCAGGCGCTCAATATGCAGCAGAGTGTCGGTGCCGTCATTGCCGACGGTATCGGTTACCGTCCACACATCGTCCGCCACATCGGCCGTGCCGCGGGTGTTCTGGGTGACCACGTAGTCGGCCTGAAGCCCGGAAAACACCGCGGTATCGAAGGCTGCACCACCGGTCGAACTGCCTGGCAGGATTTCCCGCACGGCCTTGAGCTGGCCGGGGTTGTAGGTGCGGTCGAGCATGAACGGGATCATGTCGACCATGCTGTCGAAGCTGGCGATTTCCGGCCCGGTATGGTTGACGTCGTCGGCGGCGTACACCGCAATCCGCACGTTGATCCACTTGTCACCGTCGATCAGGTCATCGCCTCCACGGCCCTCGATCAGGTCGCTGCCGTTGCCGCCCAGGATGATGTTGCCGGTGGCAAAGCCGGTGGTGGGTAAACCTGCATCGGCAAGGAACTGCTCCAGCCCGTGGATCAACGCCACGTTGGTCAGCGCACTGCCTGTGGTGCCGCCGTGATTGAGGATGGTGACCGCATCGACGTCGTCACCCCTGAGTACATCGCCGAACCTGGAACCGGACAACCCTTCGACTTCGGCAAAGCGGTCGAGAATCGAGGCCGGTGAAGCACCGACCGGGCTGAACACGCCATTGTTCTGGTTTGGCGCATTACCATGCGGCTGCGCCAATGCGGCCAGGCTCAGATCGACAGTCACACCGACCTTGTCATTCTTGTGGGTCACCCAGTCGAAGCCAGACATGCCTTCCATCTTGTCCTGGGCATCGCTGCCGACAAAGATGTCATCGCCACCTTCACCGATCATTTCGTCGAAGCCAGGGCCACCGACGAAGATGTCGTTGCCGATCACTTCGTCACCCAGCAGGGGCGCCAAGTTGTCGCCGGGCGCACCGTCCTGGGTACCCATCTCGATCCAATCATCACCCTCGTTGCCGGTCGGTGGCAGGTTGGTCTTGGCGCCTAGGATGAAGTCGTCGCCCTGGCCGCCGAAGGTGGTGCTGATGTCTTCAGTGGTGATGATGAAGTCCTGGCCATCGCCACCCAGTATCAGGTTGCCGGCTGCCCCCATGCTGCCGGCGACGATCACGTCGTTACCGGCGTTGCCTTCCAGGCGATTGTCGCCAAACGCATCGGTGATGATGTCATCGCCCGCGCCGCCCAGCACCGCATCGTTGCCCGCGCCGCCTTCGAGGCGGTCATTGCCGCCGTCGCCGTAGAGCGTGTCATCACCTTCGCTGGAAATGATGATGTCATTGCCAGCAGTCCCCCCCAGCACCACATGATCCAGGCCGGTGTAGTGCAGGTAGTTGCTGTCGGCACCCACGGTATCGGGGTTGTCGCGGATCACCAGGGGCACGATTTCCTCGCCGTAGATCATGATGCCGCCAGTCGGGTCGGCCTTGCCGTCGGCACCCAGCCCGGTGAACTGGTTGGCCTGGTTCACTTCGAGGGTGAAGGTGGGCGTCAGGAACACGGTGTTGGACAGGTGGGTGACATCGGAGTTGAGCATGATCAGCTTGGCGAAGGAGTTGTTTTCAAGCTCCGTGCCGAAGTTGGTGCCCGCCATGCGCGACAGGTAGTAGAACCGGTCGCCGTTCTGCAGCGCCTCCATCTGGGTTTCGAAGATGAAGTTGAAGCTCGACCCGAGCATGCCACCGAACGGCATCTTCTGCTCGGCCAGGCCACCGACCCAGAAGTCGATGGCGTCAACGCCGGTAACAGTCACCCCAGTCACGTCGTCTGCAGTGCCCAGCACCCCGTCCTTGCCGGCCAGGGTCACGTTGGCCCAGGCACCGGTGCCGTTGAGGAAGTCGAGGCGGTCGGCCGGCGCACCCTCGCCCCCGAACACCAGGGCCATGGCGGCGGCGCGTTTGTCTTCCATTGTGGTCGCCCCGGTGATCGAGGCATGGGTACCGTAGGCGGCGATGAAGTTGACCAGCGATGCGGGGTGCTTGAGGTGGTCGGCAAAGTCGACCCAGCTGATGTAGGCCTTGAGCTGGCTGTCGCCGGTCGCGGCCCAGAACTCACGGCGGGCCTCGTTCAGGGTGGGGATGCCGGTATCGCGCCCGCGTGCCAGGTTCAGCGCCGGCAGGTCGAGCGGCAGGCCCAGCAGGTTGTTGCGCAGCGCTTCGGTGACGAACTCGTCGATCTCGTTGCCGACTTGGCGCGTCACGCCACGAATGATCGCCCCTGCCGCTTCATCCGCAGTCGCCCCGCTGCCGGCGAACGCCAATGGGTTGAGGAAGGCGGCGATCAGGCCAAGCTGCTGATCGGGGTTGTTGGGGTCGGTGAGGATCGGGTTGAACTCAGGGTCCAGGCGGTCGACGGTTTCGGTCAGCATCGAGTGGCCGAAGCGGTACACCACGTGGGCGAACTCGGCGAGGATGGCCGGGTTGATCGAGGTGTCATAGCCGTTGGGCGCCAGAAATTCGTCGATCTGCGGCTGAATGGTGCGTGCGAACTCCTCGAACACCAGGTGTTGGTACTGCATCTCGGTACCGACCTTGGCAGCCTGGAACAGGCGTTCGCCATCCCACACCAAGGCCGCGATAGCGCCGGGTGTGGTCGGTATCGCGGCAACGTCATCCACCAGCCACTCGTTGAGGAAGGCCAGGTCGCCTGCGGCAAGGATGGTGTCCTTGGACTGCTGGACCAGGCGGTTGTGCTCGGCGTGGAACACGTGGTGCACGGCGGTCAGGCCAATGTTCTCGTTCACCCGGCCGTCGCCGGCGATGTAGTGGGCGTCGAGCAGTTCGTTGTCATAGGTCAGGTTGTTGCCACCTGCGCCCACCGGCTGCGCATTGCCCACGTCGCTGTCGGCGTCGGCCTGCAGCACGCCGCCGACCACCACCGGCGCAGCGTTGTGGGCGATGTCGTCGAGGAAGGCATGCCCGGTGCTCACGGCGTTGGCCAGGCTGATGGGCGCGGCGCGATTGCCTTCGACCAGCTGGGTCACGTCATCGGCAGTCCCGGCAATACCGTCGGCGCCGTTGCTGATGCGCATCACCACCTGCGGCATGCCGTTGGGCCCCCGCAGGAAGTTGCCATAGGCATCGGTCGCCAGCAGCGGCACGTTATGCACGTCGGCGTCGGTCAGGTTGATACCGAGCACGTCGCGGGCCTGGGCCTTGACTACGGCCCAGGTGGCCATGCCGCCACTCTCGCCATTGCCATCATCGGCCGTGCCGAATGTGCCGTCGGCACCCAGGTCACGGTTGGTGATCAGGCGCCCGGTGGCAATCGGGTCGCCGGCGGCGTTGAGCATGTACTCGCGCAGGAACACCTGGTGCGAGGGGTGCGAGCTGTAGGTCTGGCTCTGGTCGACGAAGGGCGAGGTGGTATTGGGCTGGCTGTCGTCGGCCGTGCCGACCACGCCATCGGCGCCGGCCGTGCGCACGGCACGTGACAGCACCATGAAGTTGGTCGGGCTGTTGGGCACGAACAACGGGTCATCGGGCTGCAGCGGGATGAACACGATGTCGGTGGCGCTTTTGGTCACCAGGTCCAGGCCATGATCGAAGAACTGGCCAAAGAAGGTCATCCAGGCGTTGAAGCCCGCGGTCAGGCCCGCATCTGCCGACTGGTTGGGGATGAAGAACACAGGCTTGTCGTCGGCGGTGCCGAACACGCCATCCAGGCCGGGGCTGATCACCGGCGCGGCGCCACCGTTGGCCTCGACCGCTGCGGGGTTGTTCGCGGTCTGGTCGACGATCAGGTTGCTGATGGTGCGGGGCTGGCTGTCGACCACCGTGCCGGTGCCGGCGTAGGCCGCACGGTAGGCGGGGTCGAGCAGGCGCAGGAAGGCATTGTCGGCGGCACCGAACTCGCTTTGCCCGGTCACCAGGTTGTTGAAGCTGCCGTCCACGGTGCGCAAGCCGAACGGCACCTGGCTGTTGGGCAGCAGATCGATGAGGTTGGCGCCCTTGGCGTGGGCTTCGGCGATGAAGATCTGCTTGAGGATGAACTCCAGGTCCGACTTGCTGAAATTGGCCATTTCAATTGCCCTCGATGTATCGAAGAAACAAGCGGGGCAACAGGGTCCTTCCCGCGCCCAGTCGTTTGACGTGCGCAGTGCGTGGTTCGGTTTTCCGGGGATGTACAGGCGATGACTTCTGGTCAAACGCGATCCCTGTAGGTACGGCCTTGCCGGTAACCATTCAGGGCCCGAATAACCAAGACTAAAGTCGTAGAGTCAAACCTTGTCAATAAGCCGCCGTAAAAATGACTCTCGATGATAATGCGTTGCAACTCGCTGTTTTTACGTGACTTATGAAAAGTTCAATGCATTTATAGAGCAAAATGATATTACAAGACATTTCTCTGCAACCTACGCTGCTGCTTGTGGGAGCAACGCAGCGTTTTCGGACAACACGCCTATAGAGCGACCCGCCTGCGAGCCGATCAGAAGCCACAGCTAGAGCTGTCCGGGACGCCGCAACGGCCTCCGGTTTTGTGAAGAGGGAGGCCCCAGATGCACAAGCAGCCGCGCACCCGTTCCGAATTGGCCGAGGCGCTTTTTCGCCTGCGCCGCAGCTTCTACGCCCTGGCAGGCTTCAGCGGCGTAATAAACGTCATGATGTTGACGCCAGCGGTGTACATGCTCCAGGTCTATGACCGCGCCCTGGTCAGCCGCAATATCACCACGTTAACGATGCTGACCCTGCTGGTGGTGGGGCTGTTCCTGCTGATGTCCGCCCTGGAAATGATCCGCACCCGGGTGTTGATCCGGGTCGGCAATTGCCTGGACATGGACCTCAACCAACGCATCTTCAGCGCCGCCTTCGAGCGCAACCTGAACCGCGCCGGGGGCAATCCGGCCCAGGCCCTGCAAGACCTCGCGCAGGTCCGCCAGTTTCTGACCGGCAATGGCCTGTTCGCCTTCTTCGATGCACCGTGGACACCGATCTACCTGCTGGTCTGCTACCTGATCCACCCGCTGCTCGGGCTGATCACAATGATCGGCTCGATGATCCTCGCGGGCCTGGCGTACCTCACCGAAAAGGCCACGCACAAACCGCTGGCCGAGGCTAACCACGCGGCACTGTCCTCCGCCAACTACGCTAACAACAACCTGCGCAACGCCGAAGTCATCGAGGCCATGGGCATGCTGCCGTCGATCAGCAAGCGCTGGTACCAGAGCCACCTGCGCATCCTGCAGATGCAGACCCTGGCCTCCGACCGTGCAGCCCTGATCAGCAGTACCGGGCGCTTTGTGCGCATTACCCTGCAATCGCTGATTCTTGGCACCGGCGCGCTGTTGGCAATCGAAGGCAAGATCACCCCGGGCATGATGATCGCCTGTTCGATCCTCACCGGCCGCGCGCTGGGGCCGGTTGAACAGGTGATCGCCTCCTGGAAGCAATTGCTCGGCTGCCGCACGGCCTGGAGCCGGCTCAACGAGTTGCTACAGGACTACCCACGCCGGCCACCGAGCATGTCGCTGCAACGGCCGGTGGGCATGCTCGCCGTAGAGAATGTGTTCGCCGGCGCCCCCGGCACCAACACCACCATTCTGCGTGGGGTCAGTTTCAGCCTGGCGCCGGGCGAAAGCCTGGGCGTCATCGGCCCCTCCGCTTCGGGCAAGTCCACCCTCGCCCGCCTGCTGGTTGGCGTCTGGCCGACCCAGGCCGGCAAGGTGCGCCTGGACGGCGCCGACATTTTCAACTGGAACAAAAGCGAACTCGGCCCCTGGCTCGGCTACCTGCCGCAGGACGTGGAGCTGTTCGAAGGCACCATCGCCGACAACATCGCGCGGTTTGCCGAGGTGGACAGCGAGGCGGCCATCCGCGCTGCCAAGAGCACCGGTGTGCACGAAATGATCCTGCGTTTCCCGCAGGGTTACGACACCCGCCTGAGTACCGATGGCAGCCCACTGTCCGGTGGCCAGAAGCAGCGTATTGCCCTGGCCCGTGCGTTGTACGGCGAACCCAACCTGGTGGTGCTGGATGAACCCAACGCCAACCTCGACGACGTCGGTGAAAAGGCCCTGGTCGATGCCCTGGCTGAACTCAAGGCGCGTGGCGCCACGGTGATACTGGTTTCCCATCGGCCCAACGTGCTGTGCGCCGTCGACAAAGTGCTGATGCTGCGTGACGGCGGCGTGCAGATGCTGGGCACGCGCGACGAAGTCTTCGCAGCGCTGCGTAAAGCCAGCGTGATACCGGCGGGCACAGCGGCGCCACTGGCGTCGGTAAAAGTACGGGAGTGACCGATCATGCACATGAGCCAACCTACCGAGTTGATCCCCGCCGAGGCGAAAAACCTGATCGACCTGGATGCCGGCAAACCGGCGCGCTGGGGCGTATGGCTGGTCGTTGCCGGCTTCGGCGGCTTCCTGCTGTGGTCGTGCCTGGCGCCGCTGGATGCCGGCGTGGTCGCCACCGGCACGGTCAAGGTCACCAGCAACCGCAAGGCGGTGCAGCACTTGAGTGGCGGCACCGTGGAGGCGATCCTGGTGCGCGAAGGCGACGTGGTGAAAAAGGGCCAGGAACTGGTGCGCCTCAATGCCCTGCGCGCCGTGGCCGAACAAGGCGCGGTCAGCGCCCAGTACATTGTCAGCAAGACCGTGGAAAACCGCCTGGAAGCCGAGCGCGACAGCCGCGACACGGTCAACTTCGACCCGGCCTTGCTCACGCGTTTCGGCACTGACCCGCGCCTGCTGGCCGCCATGGACTTGCAGCAACGCTTGCTCGATACCCGCCGCGCCGGCCTGGCTGGCGAGATCAGCATCCTCGAAGAGAACCTGGCGGCATCGGCCGTGCAGCTCAAGGGCCTGCAGCAGGTGTATGGCGCCCGCGCCTCGCAGATCAACTTCCTCGGCCAGGAACTGCAAGGCACCCGCGTGCTGGCGGCCGAAGGGTATGTGCCACGCAACCGCCTGCTGGAACTTGAACGCAGCAACGCCGACCTGTCCGCCGGCCAGGCCGAGAACCTCAACAATATCGCCCGGGTGCGCAGCCAGACCACCGAGATCAAGCTGCGCATTCTGCAGCGCCAGCACGATTACCTGAAAGAGGTCGAATCGCAACTGACCGACACCGCCAAGGAAAACACTACCCTGGCCGACCGCCTGCGGGCGCTGGACTACGAAGTGACCCACACGGTGATCCGCTCGCCCATCGACGGCATGGTCCAGGCGCTGGGCATCGCCACGGTCGGCGGGGTGATCCAGCCCGGCGCCAAGCTGATGGAAGTGGTCCCGCTGGACGAGCCGTTGCAGGTCGACGCGATGATCCCGGTACAGGCCATCGACAAGATGGTCCCAGGCCTTGCCGTGGACATCGCCTTCCCGGCCTTCAACCACGCCCAGACACCGAACATTCCTGGCCGGGTGAAGACCATCTCTGCCGACCGCCTGCTTGATGAAGAAAGCAAGCAACCCTTCTACCTGGCCCAGGTGGACGTCTCGCCCGCCGGCATGAGCCTGTTGGGCAGCAACCACATACGGCCCGGCATGCCCGCCACCGTCACCATCAAGACCGGTGAGCGCAATCTGCTCAGTTACCTGCTCAAGCCAATGCTCGAACGCGTGGACAGTGCTTTCAAGGAGCAATGAAATGAACCGACACTGCCTGTTGTTGTGCCTGTTGGGGTTGTCCTTGCCGGCCAGTGCCATGGACCTGAAACAAGCCTGGGACCTGTTGCAATACCAAGGCCCTGTCTACCGCGCCGCCGAGCATGAAAAACAAGCCGGCATGGAGAACCGGGCCATTGGCCAGGCCGGCCTGCTGCCGCAGATCAATGCCACGGCCTACTACAACAAGGTCAATGGCACCCAGCACCAGAACAGCCTCGAGAACGATCTGGACTACGACTCCAAGGGCGCCAGCGTGCGCCTGCGCCAGCCGCTGTTCAACAAGCAGAAAATGGCTGAGTACCGCCAGGGCGAGCAGCGTGCCGACTACAGCGTCGCGGTGTTCGACGCCAAGAGCCAGGATGCTGCGGTGCGCCTGGCCGACAGCTACTTCGATGTACTCCTGGCCAGCGAAACCATCACCCTGGCCAAGGCCAAGCTGAACGCCTTCGAAGAGCAACTTGCCTCGGCCAAGCGGCGGATGGAGCTGGGCGCCGGCACGGTGACCGACATCGACGAATCGGTCGCCCGTCGCGACCTGGCCGAGGCCGACCTGATCGAGGCGCAAGACAACCTGGTCAACGCCCGCCGCACGCTTGAGGAATACATTGGTGAAACCCCGGCATCGTTGACCACACTGCAGCCGGGCTTCAACACCCCGCCACTGCTACCGGGCAACCTGCAGGACTGGCTGGTCAAGGCCCAGGCCGACAGCCCGCTGATTCACGCACGCCGGCACAGCTATGAGCTTGCCGAAGAAGAGGTCAACCGGGCCAGGGCCGGGCATTGGCCGACGCTGGACTTTGTGGCGGGCTACACCGCAGGTAGCAGCCAGTCGATTTCAGAGCTGAATCAGCGCAACCAGTACAACTCGATCGGGCTGGAACTGAACATCCCGCTGTACAGCGGCGGCAGCACCAGCGCGCTGACCCGTCAGGCCAGCGCCAACAGTTCGAAAGCACTGGACGAACTCGACGCCACCCGTCAGGAAGTCATCTCGGGCACCACCCGTGAGTACCGCGGCGTGCAGAGTGGGGCCATGCGTATCCAGGCGCTGGAAAAGGCCGTGGCGTCCAACGAACGCTCGCTGATCTCGACGCGCAAAGGGTTCAAGGAGGGTGGTACCAGCACCAATTCGGATGTGCTCAACGCTGAAGAACTGCTGTTCGACGCGCGCCATGACCTGTTCGAGGCCAAGCTGAACTACCTGATGTCGCGCCTGCGCCTGGCGTCATCGGTGGGCAGCCTGGGGGATGATGATATCGAGCTGGTCAACGACTACCTGGGGCCGGAGCTGATGGTCAGTAAGTGATGGCGGCTAGGTGCCTGTCTTGGGTTTGGAGTTGGGGCGGCGCTCGATCTGATAGGCGCTGAAAATGCCAAGCCAGGCACCTGGTGGCCCCGCATACAGTCTCAAGGCATCCACAACCCCCCCCTTAAAAAAGCCACAGACATTCTGGCCTCAGTCGCCCGTGCGGCACGGGTCCTGGGTAAATAATTTTGATTGGTATTTCTGAAACACCACATTAGCGTCAGCGCGCAAATCAAGTTCAATGTCTCGGCCAGCGTGTAGCCCCCAAGGGGCCGCGATGGCGGCCTATGCTTGAACCAACCCACTGCCGCGGACACCCTCATGCCCAACCCCGAAGACACCGTGCTGCACAGCTGGCAGCACAACGCCCAAGCCTGGATCGACGCGGTGCGCAGCGGCGCCATCGAGAGCCGCCGCCAGGTTACCGACCAGGCCATCCTGCTGGCCATTCTGGGCCGCCAACCCGAGCGCGTGCTGGACCTTGGCTGTGGTGAAGGCTGGTTGCTGCGGGCACTTGCCGACCGCGGCATCGAGGCGGCCGGGGTGGATGGCGATCAGACCCTGGTGGCCGCGGCACGTGCGGCTGGGTCCGCGCAGGTTCACCTTGCCAGCTACGCCCAGCTAGCCGAGGGCGACGTCAACGTTGGCCGTGACTATGACCTGATCTGTGCCAATTTCGCGCTGCTGCACCAGGACATCATTGCGCTGCTGGCAGCACTGAAGGGCTTGCTGGCACCCGGTGGTGCACTGGTGATCCAGACATTGCACCCCTGGAGCGTGGCAGCGGGCGATTATCAGGATGGCTGGCGGGAAGAGTCGTTCGCAGGGTTTGCCGGGGCCTGGCGGCCGATGCCGTGGTATTTCCGCACGCTGGCCAGTTGGCTCAATGCATTGGACATGGCCGGGCTGCGCCTGGTCAGCCTGCAGGAGCCGCAGCACCCGCAAAGTGCGGTGCCGCAGGCGCTGCTGATGGTGGCCGAGGGGCGATGAGCCTACGCCGAAGGATCTTCGACGAGTGCAACCACACGCCCCTGCTGACTCAATGAAACATGAGTTCTGCGGCAGTTACAGGACCGGCTTGCGCGCCACCCCGCTGCGGGCCTTGGCCATCGCCGCCAGGCGCACCGCGACGTTGGCCGCGCCATACCCGGCATAGCCACCCTTGCGCTGGATGATCTCGAAGAAGAAACGCTCCTCGAACGGTTCGGTGTAGACGTGGAACAGCTCGCCACCCTGGGCATCACGGTCGTACAGCACGTTGTAGTACGCCAATTCGCTGAGGAACTCGTCGTCGAAGTCGAAACGCGCTGCCAGGTCGTCGTAGTAATTGAGCGGAATCTCCAACAGCGGTACACCGGCCAGCTTGGCGCGCGCTACTTCACGGAAGATGTCGTCACAATCGAAGGCGATGTGATGCACACCCGAGCCGCGATAGCTGGACAGTGCATGGGCAATGGCCGTGTTGCGGTTCTCGGAGATGTTCAGTGGCAGGCGCAGGGTGCCGCACTGGCTGCGCAGGGCACGGCTCTTGACCAGGCCGTAAGGGTCCGGCAGCACCACTTCGTCGTCGGCAGCGAAATCGAACAGGCTCTTGTAGAACAGCACCCAGCTGTCCAGCGACTCGGCCGGCAGCGCCAGCGCCATGTGGTCGATACGGCGCAGGCCACCGCTGGCATTGGCGGTTTTGTCCAGGCTGAAGTCGGTGTCGTACAACGTCTGGCCAGCGCTGCCCGGCTCTACCAGGTACAACAGGCTGCCATCGGGTGCCCGCACGGCAGGCACTTCACATTCATTGGGGCCGACCAGGCCGCGGAACGGCTGGCCGCGGAAGGCGGTGGCACGCTTCAGCGCAGCCTGCTGGTCCTTGACCCGCAACGCCGTGGCGCACAACGAAGGCCCGTGCGCCTCGAAGAAGTTGTGGCCGAACGAGTAGGGTTCGGCATTGAGGACGATGTTGATGTCGCCCTGGCGCAGCAGCTGCACGGCCTTGCTGCGGTGTTTGCCGGCATCGGCAAAGCCCAGGCGTTTCAGCCAGCTGCTCAGGCGTGCGCCCACCGCCTCGTCGACGGCGAACTCGAGGAATTCCACGCCGTCGTAGGCGCTGGCCGCAGGCGGGGTGAACAGCACGCCCGGCTCCACCGCCACGGCCTCCTGCTCCAGGCGCAGGCGGGTCTGCTCTTCGAGGTACAGCAGCGAGCGCAAGCCGTCGGCGGCGTTCTGCCGAGGCGGCGCGGCGCGGAAGCCGTCGTTGAAGATTTCCAGTGACAGCGGGCCGCGATAGCCGGTGGCAAGGATTGGGGCGAGGAAGCCCGCCAGGTCCATTTCGCCCTGCCCTGGGAAGCAGCGGAAATGCCGGCTCCACTCCAGCACATCCATGGCCAGGATCGGGGCGTCGGCCATCTGCACGAAGAAGATCTTGTCGCCAGGGATGTCGCGGATCGCGCTGGGGTCGCCCTTGAGCGACAAGGTATGGAAGCTGTCGAGAATCACCCCGAGGGCCGGGTGGTCGGCTTGGCGCACCAGGTTCCAGACCTGCTGGTAGGTCTTGACGTGGCGGCCCCAGGCCAAGGCTTCATAACCGATGCGCAGGCCTCGCTGGCCGGCATGCTCGGCCAACAGGCGCAGGTCGTCCACCAGCAACTGTTCGTCGCCCAGGGCGTCGGCCTGAACGTTGCTGCACACCAGCACCAGGTCGGTGCCCAGTTCCTGCATCAGGTCGAACTTGCGCTCGGCGCGGTCGACGTTCTTCTGCAGGCGGTCGCGGCGGCAGCCTTCAAAATCACGGAACGGCTGGAACAAGGTAATGGCGATGCCCAGGTCGGCGCACAGCTGGCGAACCTGACGCGGGCTGCCAGCGTAGTAAAGCAGGTCGTTCTCGAAGATCTCGACGCCGTCGAAGCCGGCGGCGGCGATGGCTTCGAGCTTTTCCGGCAGGGTGCCGCTCAAGGACACGGTGGCAATCGAACGCTGCATGGCGGGATTTCCTTGTTGTTAGGGGGCGACGGCGCAGGAAACCTACTGTGACAGTACCTGGCACGATCGATTATTCGCAGGTAAAGTCGCCTCATCAATCCCTTTGTACGGAATGGTTAGTTTTGTGTTCGATTACCGAACAGAACCCGATTTCGCGAATTGCTACACCGCCAACCCGTGGTCAACATGAAACCAGACGCAGGCACACCGACCGATGCCCTTTGCCAAGACGGTCGTTCGGCAGAACCTGCGCTGACAAGCCCAACGTCACAACATAATAAGTTCAATAAAACCGGGTACCGACCTATGAACACTGCTCTGGCCTTGCGTTCCGCACCTGTCTCCTGGCTGTCTGTCACGGCCTTGGCGCGGAATACCCCCGCACTTCACGTTTGACCCCACTCCCGAGATAACCCCCACGTTTGCCACGCGCCGTGCGGGAACCAACAAGAACAACGGAGACAACGATGGCTCACTCCAGCTCTCAAGCCAAGAAAGCGACCGCCAGTGGATGGATAGGCTCGGCACTCGAGTACTACGACTTCTTCATCTATGCCCAGGCTGCGGCCCTGATCTTCCCGCAGATCTTCTTCCCCAATACCGACCCCAAGATGGCGATCATCGCCTCGCTGGCTACCTACGGTGTCGGCTACCTGGCCCGCCCGGTCGGGGCCTTTGTGCTCGGCCACTGGGGTGATACCCGCGGGCGCAAGAACGTACTGCTGCTGTGCATGTTCCTGATGGGCCTGTCGACCATGGCCGTGGGCCTGCTGCCCACCTACCACGACATCGGCATCCTCGCCCCCGTCTTGCTGGTGGTGCTGCGCCTGATCCAGGGCTTTGCCGTGGCCGGCGAGATTTCCGGGGCCAGTTCGATGATCATGGAGCATGCGCCGTTCGGCCGACGTGGCTACTACGCCAGTTTCACCCTGCAAGGCGTGCAGGCCGGCCAGGTTCTGGCGGCGGCGGTATTCCTGCCACTGGCCTACTTCATGCCCAGCGAAGCCTTCAATGACTGGGGCTGGCGCATTCCGTTCCTGATGAGCGCCGTGGTGCTGATCGCCGGCTTCATCATCCGTAAGGAAGTGCACGAGACGCCTGCGTTCGTGAAGGAAGAGAAGCAGGACAAAGTCGCCAAGTCGCCGGTCAGCGAGGCCTTCCGCCATAGCTGGAAACACATGGTGCTGGTGATGTTCATGGCACTGATGAACGTGATTCCGGTGGTCGCCACCATCTTCGGCGCGGCCTACGCGGTGCAGCCGGCCTATGGCATCGGCTTCGACAAGAGCGTGTACCTGTGGATCCCGGTGGTCGGCAATATCGTTGCGGTGCTGGTGATTCCCTTTGTCGGCAACCTGTCCGACAAGATCGGCCGTCGCCCGACCATGATCGCCGGGTGCCTGGGCTCAGGCCTGCTGGCCTTCGTCTACCTGTATGCGATCAGCATCCAGAACGTGCCGCTGGCCTTCGCCGCCTCGATCGTGATGTGGGGCATGGTCTACCAGGGCTACAACGCGGTGTTCCCAAGCTTCTACCCAGAGCTGTTCCACACCCGTTACCGTGTTTCGGCCATGGCCATCGCGCAGAACATCGGCACCATGCTGACCGCCATGTTGCCCGCACTGTTCGCCATCGTGGCACCGCCAGGCTCGGACAACATTCCGCTGGTGGTCGGTAGCATGGCGTTCTTCATCACCTGCATCTGCGCCCTGGCGGCGTACATTGCACCGGAAACCCACCGCATGGCGATGGAAGACCTGGGCAATCCGCAGGCCAAGCCGATGGACAAAGAAGCGTATGAGGCCAGCCGTAAAGGTAGCCTCCAGACCGTAAGCCACTGATAGACCGTAGGGGGCCGCTTTTGCGGCCCCCTGCATTTTCAGCCCTTGACCACTGCCTGCAGCCCCCGCCACAGTTTCTCGACATGCTCACGCTCGGTAGGCAGCGCCCCCACCGACACCCGCACCATCCACCGGCCATTCAAGGTTGCCGGCGTCACATAGGCATCCCCAGACGTATTGAGCCGCTCGGCCCAGCCGCGGGTATGCGCATCCAACGCCTCCCCTTCCAGCCCCGCCGGCCGATGCTGGAT
Source organism: Pseudomonas sp. SWRI68 (assembly GCF_014269165.1). NCBI lineage: Bacteria > Pseudomonadati > Pseudomonadota > Gammaproteobacteria > Pseudomonadales > Pseudomonadaceae > Pseudomonas > Pseudomonas sp. SWRI68. The sequence continues at coordinate 29,372 of NZ_JABWRU010000021.1, forward strand.
GCACAACGTCTGCAATTGCACCGGCGCCAGCAGTTCCCAGCCCGGCGTCGCCTCGACCTGCTCGGCAAGCCACTGGGCATTCTCCAAATCACGCCGCAAGCGTGCCTGCAGCGCTTCGACACCCTCACTGCGCAACATGAACCACAGTTTCAGCGCACGGAAGCGGCGCCCCAGCGGGATGCCCCAGTCGCGCAGGTTCTTCACCTCGTCATCCACCGCCGACTGCAAATAGCTGGGGTTGGTGCTCATCACGCGGATCAGGTGCTGCGGGTCGCGCACGTAGTAGATCGAACAGTCGAAGGCCACGCCCAGCCACTTGTGCGCATTGACCACCACCGAGTCGGCCAGCTCGATGCCATCCCACATCCAGCGGCACTCCGGCAGGATCATCGCCGAGCCGGCCATGGCCGAGTCGACATGCAGCCACAGGCCATGGGCCTGGGTGATTTCACCGATCGGGCGAAGCGGGTCGAGTGCCGTGGTGGTAGTGGTGCCGGTGGTCGCAACCACCGCACACGGCTGGTTACCCGCCGCCAGGTCCTGCTCGATGGCTGCTTGCAGGGCAGCCGGCTGCAGGGCGAAGCGCTCGTCGGTGGGGATCAGGCGAATGTTGTCACGGCCAAAACCTGCCAGCAGTGCGGCCTTGTCCACCGAGCTGTGGGCGTGAGCGCTGACGTAGACGATCAGCGGCTTGGCCTGGGCCTGCAGGCCGCCACGCACCAACGCGTAACCGCTGGCACGTTCGCGGGCGCAGATCAGCGCCACCAGGGTACTGGTCGAGGCGGTGTCCTGGATCACCCCGCTCCATTGCCCTGACAGGCCCAGCAGCTGGCGCAGCCAGTCAAGGGTGGTTTCTTCCAGTTCGCTCAAGGCCGGGCTGGACTGCCAGGACAGGCCCAGTACGCCCAGGCCGGTGCTGAGAAAATCACCCAGCACCGACGACAACGTGCCGTTGGAGGGGAAGTAGCCGTAGAAATCCGGGTGCTGCCAATGGGACAGGCCTGGCATGACCAGTTTGTTGACGTCGTCGAGAATCGCCTCGAACGGTTCGCCCTGCTGCGGGGCACATGCTGGCAGGGCTGCCTTCAGGTAGCCGGGCTCGACCTGGGCCATCACCGGGTGGTCGCCCACGGTTTGGCGGTAGTCGGCGATCAGGTCGATCAGTTGGTGGCCGTACAGGCGGAATTGTTCGGGGGTCACGGGCGGTCTCCTTTGGGCAGTTTGCTGCCTTTCAGTCTAAGTGCCGCCTGCCCCCCAATGAACCCCGCTTCGCGCATACCTCCTATGGCGTTGGCGCATGCCCACCGTGCACGCCGAACTGCGACTGGCGCCACAATTCGAACACCCGGTTGCGCAACCAGCGGTGCTCGGCCGAGGCCTGCAGGCGTTGGTGCCAGACCACCCAGTAGCGCTGGCTGTGGTCGATAAAGCCCAAGGGCCGCCAGGCCAGGTCATGCAGGCGGCACAGTTGCCGGGCAATGTGCTCGGGCACCGTCGCCACCGCCTGGCTGTTGCCGATCACCTGCACCGTGGCGGAGAAAAACGGCACTTCCAGGCTGACCCGCCGCTGCAGGCCCTGGGCGCGCAAGTGGCGGTCGATGAAGCTGTCCTTGTCGCCACCACCGGAGATGCGCACATGCTTGTGTGCCAGGTAGTCCGCCTGGCTGAGCGTGTGATGGGCTGTCAGCGGGTGATCGCGGCGCATCAGGCAGACGGCGCGATCCTCACCGAGCAAGCGCCCATGCAGGTTGGCGGGCGACTCGTCGAACAAGGTGGTGGCCAGGTCGATTTCGCCGCTGGCCAGCAAGGCATACTGGCCGGCTTGCCAGGTGCGATATTCGAGGCTGACGCCGGGAGCTTCGTGCTCCAGCGCCGCCACCAGCAACGGCAGCATGTGCTCGGCGACGTAGTCGGAGGCCGCCAGGCAGAAGCGCCGTTCGCAACGGGCCGGGTCGAACACGGCCGGTTGGCGCAGGGCCTGAAGCTCTTCGAGTACCTGGCGCAGGGGTTCGACCAACGCTTCGGCATATTCGCTGAGCACGTAGCCACGGCCTTGGCGCACCAGCAGCGGGTCGTCGAAGGCTTCGCGCAGGTGGGCCAGTTGGCGGCTCAGGGCCGATTGGCTGACGCCCAGGCGCTCGGCGGCGTGGCTGAGGTTTTTCAGCTGCAGCAGGTGGTCGAGGGTACGCAGGTGGGCGAGGCTGAGGGAGGCGAAAGTTGGGTTCATGGGTGTTCGTCTCCGGGCCGCAGGCGAGGGCTGCGCCCTCGTTTCGCGACACAAGGCCGCTCCTACAGGTACAGCGCTGTACCTGTAGGAGCGGCCTTGCGTCGCGAAAGGGCCGCCAAGCGGCCCCAGAGGCACAAATCAGTCAGTCAGGCCGACATAGACGTTCTGCACGTCATCGTTCTCGTCGATCGCCTCGAGAAACGCCTCGACCTCGGCCAACGCCTCAGCGCTCAGGCTGGCAGCACTCACCGGGTTCTTCGGCGTGTAGCCGATCTTTGCCGAGACCACGGTAAAGCCATGCTCCGGCAGGGCCTTCTGCACAGCGTCCAGGTCGGTGGTGTCGGTGATGAACAGGGTCGAACCCTCTTCTTCGCCTTCCTCGAAGTCCTGGGCACCGGCTTCGATGGCGGCCATTTCCGGGTCGGCATCGCCGTTCGGGGTGGCTTCGATCAGGCCAACGTGGTTGAAGTCCCAGGCCACCGAGCCGCTTGCACCCAGCTGGCCCTTGCGGAACAGCACACGCACCTGCGCGACGGTACGGTTGATGTTGTCGGTCAGGCACTCGACGATCAGCGGCACCTGGTGCGGTGCGAAGCCTTCGTAGCTCACCGCATGGTACTGCACGGCATCACCGTCCAGGCCAGCACCTTTGCGGATTGCCCGATCCAGAGTCTCGCGGGTCATCGAGGCCTTCTTGGCCTGCACGATGGCCAGGCGCAGGCGCGGGTTCATGTCGGGATCGGCGCCCGATTTGGCAGCGATCTGAATCTCTTTTGACAGCTTGCCCATGACCTTGCCTTTGGCATTGGCCGCTGTTTCTCTATGTTTGGCTTTCCACTGTGCGCCCATGTCGACTCTCTTGTTTCAACGGCCAGTTCAGGAAGCGACCGGCCAAAAAGTGGGTGCAGTTTATACGCCCTCGGGCCTGTGATCGACAAGAAATCTCATGCTTTGTCGGCCTTGCCGGCCGCCGCCGCGAAACGCGCCAGGCGCACATCCAGGTGCCGTGGCCGTAGCCCGCGGTCCTCGGCGCGCTCTTTGCGACGGATGGCATTGCGCACCATCAGCGAGCCCAGGTAGCGAATCGGCTCGGGCGGGAACAACCCCAGCGGGCCGTTGACCAGCGGCGAGCGGGACCACGGGTTGTCCAGCCCCAACGCCAGCGACGAGAGGATCTGCCCGCCCATGTGGCACGGCCCGACGCCGCTGCCGGAATAACCAAAGCCGTAGAACACATTGCCCTGCCCGTCCAGCCGGCCGAAGAACGGCAGCCCGGTCACCGAGCGGTCCGACGGGCCGTTCCAGCTGGCCGCCAGCGGCACCTCGGCCAGGGCCGGGAAGAACGCGCCCAGGCTTTCGCGCAGCAGCGGCCGGTACGGCGAAGGCTGGTCGAACACCGGCAGCATGCGCCCGCCATAGGCGAAAGTATTGCCGCCCTTGCCGAGCATCAGCCGGCCATCCGAGGTGTTGTGGTAGTAATGCACGAAGATCCGCGAGTCGAGCACGCTGACGCCGTTGTTCAAGCCAATTTCGCGCAGCAGGTCGGGGCACGGCTCGGTGATCACCATGTCGCTGGAGACGATGGCCACGCTGCGCTCGAACTGCGGGAAGGCCCGCGCCATCCAGGCATTGAGGCCCAGCACCACGCGGTCGGCGCGCACCGTCCCGTGGGCGGTACGCACCTGCACTGGCGCGCCGTGTTCCAGGCTGGCCATGGCCGTGCCTTCATGGATGCGCACCCCGCGCTGCAAGGCCACACGGCGCAGGCCACGCACCAGCCGCCCAGGCTGCACGGTGGCGGCCGCCGGGGAGAACCAGCCTTCCAGGTGCCGCGCCGAGCCGGCCAGGCGCTGCACAGCCTCCAGCGGCAGGCGTTCGAATGAGTTGATGCCCTGCAGCGCCAGCGCCGCGATCACCGCATCGGTCGCGCCCACCTGGGCCTGGTTGGTGGCGGTGTACAAGGTGCCGTCGAGGCGGTAGTCGCAGTCGATGCCGTTGGCCGCGCAGAACGCACCAATGGCCGCAATGCTGCGCTCCGACTCGCGCACCAGGCGCACCGCCTCGGCCGTGCCGAACAAGCGTTCGAGGGTGAAGTACTTGGCCGACCAGGAAAGCGCGCAACCGCCATTGCGCCCACTGGCACCTGCGCCGCAGATGTCTGCTTCGATCAGCATCACGTCCAGCGCCGGCGCCGCCTCCTTGAGCATCAGTGCAGTCCAGAGGCCGGTGTAGCCCCCGCCAACGATGCATACGTCGCAACGCGCGTCGCCTTGCAGCGGCGGGCATAGCGCATCCTGCTCCGAATCCAGGGCCTGTTGCAGCCAGAAGGGTCTCATTCGCTCGCTTTCCTTTAGGTACGCAGTGGCTTGATCGCCATGCTGGTGTTGGGTGCCACGTCATTGGCTTCGGCCAGGGTGGCCGGGCGGCTGTTCCAGTGCGGCAACAGCACCAGGGCCGAGAACAGTGCGCAACCGGCGAACACGATGAACACCGTGACGCTGTCGAAGTAACCGGGCAGCAGGCCGCCAAGCACCGCCCCCACCGAGCCGCAGCCATTGACGAAGCCCGCGGCAGTGGCGCCGGCCTTGGCCGTGCCGAAGTCGATGGCAGCCGCACCGCTGATCATCGAGTCCGGCCCGTACAGGGTCAGGCCCATGACAAACAGCAGGCCCACCACCATGACGACGCTGCCGCTGTGCATGGCTGCCATGAACGCCGCCAGGGTCACCGTCAACAGCAGCAAGCTGATCACGCAGGCCGGCATGCGCCGCGCGCCGAACAGTTTGTCGGAGGCCAGGCCAATCATGATCGGCCCCAACAGCCCAGCCAGCTCGAAGGCGGTCGGGATGATCGCCGCGCCGACCTTGCCCACCGATGGCATCTGCTCGAAGACGATTACCGGCCCCCACAGCAAGATGGCGTAGCGCGCCGGTTTGAGCAGAAAGTAGGCCAGGCCCAGGGTCAGTACCGTGCGGTTGCGCATGATCTCGCGCAGGGGCGCCCAGACGCTGCACAGGTTGGCGCCCGGCGCCATGCTTTGCGGCTCGGGCTCGACGGCGGGCAAGCCGACGTCTTCAGGTTTGTTGCGCTGCAGGAAGAAGAACAGCACGGCCACCAGCGCGACCACGGCGGCACTGGAGTAAAACGCTGCGTGCCAGGTACCGACCAGGGTGTAGGCCCACCAGCCAGCAAACGGCGAGGCCACCAGGCCGCCGAAGGCATAGCACGAGCTCCACAGGCCCAGCACCCGGCCGCGCTGCGCGGCGGGGAAGAAACTGCCGATGTTCTTGCACAAGCCGGCCCAGCCGGTGGACTGCGCCAAGCCCTGGATCAGCATGCAGGTGGCGAAGATCGGGAAGGTCGCGTAGCTGCCCATCACCACGGCCGCCGCCGCCGAAATCAGTAAACCGCCGAGCACCACCACGCGAGGGCCGAAGCGGTCGGCAAGCATGCCCCAGGTGAACTGGCCCACCGCATAGGCAGCCAGGTAGATGGCATCGAGGTTGGCCATGGCGGCCTTGTCGAGCATGAAGCTTGGGTCTTCGGCGATACCCAGCTTGGCCACCGAGAAGGCCTTGCGGGTGAAGTAGAAGGCGGCATAAGCCAGCCAGGTAATTGCGAAAATCTGCATACGCCAGCGTTTGAACGTGGCTAGGGAATGGTTCATGTGAGTCTGACCTCTTGCTCAAGTGTGCCGGCAGAATGTGAAGAAACGCCTGTCTTGTTCTTGTGTTGCGCACAGCGATGACGGTGGCCCGTCATCGGGTCAGATGGCGCTGCAAGAGCACCATGGCCCGGCTGGCGCTTGTGGCACCAGCGTTGGGCTGAGAGCTATGGAAACAGCTGGTGACTGATAAATAAAATCGATTTATCGTATTTCACACATAAGCTCAGCTTGTTACTGGAATCGTCATGTCGGTCTCACACGCTCAACTCAAGGCCTTCCACGCCGTGGCGGTGCACGGCAGCTTCACCCGGGCGGCGCAAAAGCTGTTTCTTACCCAGCCGGCAGTCTCCGACCAGGTGCGCAAGCTCGAAGAGCGCTTCGGCGTGCTGCTGTTCCACCGCAACAAGCGCTCGGTGCAACTGACCGACCTGGGCGAGCGCCTGCTGGGCATCAGCCAACGCCTGTTCGCCTGCGAAGCCGAAGCCCTTGAGCTGCTGCAGGACTCGCGCGCCCTGCACACCGGCAGCCTGGTGCTGGCGGTGGATGCACCGGTGCATGTGCTGCCGCAGATCGCCCGGTTCTGCCAGCGCTACCCGGGTATCCAGGTGAAGATCGAGACCGGCAACACCGATGAGTCGCTGGCCCGGCTGTTCAGCTACCAGGCCGACCTGGCACTGCTGGGGCGGGATGTCGACGATGAGCGCCTGCATTGCCTGCCACTGCGCCGCGACCCGATGGTGGCGTTCGTTTCCCATCATCACCCGTGGGCCAGCCGCGGTTCGATCAGCCTGGCGGACCTGGATGACACACCGCTGGTGCTGCGCGAGCCTGGGTCGGTAACGCGACAGACGCTGGAGGAAGAGATGCAGCGGGCCGGCTTGCGGATTCGGCCGGCGATCCAGGTAGAGGGCCGCGAAGCGGCACGTGAAGCGGTGGTGGTGGGGATTGGCGTGGGGGTGGTGTCGGCGGCGGAGTTTGGCGCCGATGCGCGGGTGTGTGCGTTGCCGATCGTCGATTGCCAGCGGCACTTGACCGAGACGCTGGTGTGCCTGAGCGAGCAGCGTACACGGCGGGTGGTGGCGACGTTCTTGCAAATGGTGCAGGAAGGGTTGTAAATCCGCCCCATAGCTTCCCGCTAACGCAAAGCTCGCGTCACCCTACCGCCTGGATAACTGCCAATGCTCTTTCGCCTGACCGCCGACACGCTGGTGCTGCTGCACCTGGCCTTCATCCTGCTGGTGCTGTTCGGCGGCCTGCTGGTGCTGCGTTGGCGCCCTGCCCTGCTGGTGCACCTTCCAGCCCTGGCCTGGGGCCTGGCGGTGGAATACCTGCACCTGGGTTGCCCGCTGACCAGCTGGGAAAACCGCATGCGCAGCGCCGCTGGCGATGCGGGCTACCAGGGCGGCTTCGTCGAGCATTACATCTGGCCGCTCATCTACCCCGCCGGCCTGACACCACAGACCCAGTTGCTGCTGGGCAGCGTGGTGTTGCTGCTCAATGTCGGCATTTACGGTTACGTGCTTTGGCGCTGGCGCCGCCCTACCGGGTAGCGATCACGAACAACCGCGGGAACGGCAGCAAAACCTTGCCGTCGGTGGACGGCGGGTAGTCGCGCTGCATCGCCTGCAGGTACATCTGCAGAAAGCCTGCCTGCTCGTGCTCGTCCAGCCTGGCCAGGTAAGGCCGCAACGCCGAGCCCTTGAACCACTCCACCACGGCTTCGGCGCCACCCTCCAAGGGGTGATGGTAAGTGGTACGCCACACATCCACCCGCGTGCACAGTGGGCTGAGCAAGTCGTAATAGAACGCCGCATTGTGCCTGGGCGGCAGTTGGTAGTCGGCAAACTTGGCGGCCCACGGGCCTTGGCTGGCGATCTCGCGCAATTGCCGGTGCGCCGGCTCGTCGAGGTTGTCCGGGGTCTGCACCGCCAGGCTGCCGCCCTCGCTCAACTGGCTGACCAGGTGCGGGTACAGCGAAGCATGGTTGGGCACCCATTGCAGCGAGGCATTGGCCAGGATCAGGTCCTGTGCTTGCGGCGCGGTCCATTTGCCAATGTCGGCAATGGCGCAGCGTACCCGGGGCACACACAACCGTTTGCGCTCACGGGCCTTGTCGATCATGTCGGGGTCGCTGTCCAGCGCCATTACCTGGGCATCGGGGTAACGCTGCAGCAGCACTTCGGTGGAGTTGCCCGGGCCGCAGCCCAGGTCCGTGGCATGACGCACCGGGTGTGGCGGCACGGCGGTCAGCAGGTCGCGTACGGCGCGGGTGCGCTCATTCTCGAAGAGGGAATACTGGGTGGCGGACCAGGCCATGTGCGGCTCCTTTGGGCGGGCAATGCGCTGAGCATAAGCCATGTGCTGCCTGTTAGGGGTTCCTCGCAGGCCGGAACTGACTGCCTATGCTTGAAGTCACTCCTTACATGCGCATGCCTATGAAAACATACCTGGCCCTGGCCATCCTGACCCTGATCGCTGCCGCCGCCCTGCTCGGTTCACCCTGGATGAACCAGCGCTTCCACATGCCTGACCGGCATGCGAGTGAAGAAAGCCAGGCCCAGAATGCAAAAACGGCCGGGTCCCCAAGGGAGCCGGCCGTTTCGAACAGCGACTAAGGCTTATTGGCGCTTGGCGCTGCGGATCTGATGCACGACGCCCATGGCCACCACGACCGCCGCAGCGATGCCGGTGGAAATCACCAGGATCTGGTAGTCAGGCATGAACGCCATGGTCACCAGGGCGGCCACGATGAACGCGATCACCAGGTAGGTCAGCCACGGGAACAGCCACATCTTCAGGCGGACTTCCTTGCCTTCGGCGATCAGCTTGCGGCGCATGCGCAGTTGCGAGAAGGCGATCACCAGGTACACCAGCAACGCGATCATGCCGGTGGTGTTCATCAGGGTGTCCAGCACGTCTTTCGGGCGCAGGGTCTCGCTGAAGTTGATCAGCGCACAGACTACCGCCACGGCGCACGAACCCATGATCGCGTACACCGGTACGCCGGTGCCGGCGCGGGTGATCTTGAAGAACGACGGCGCATCGCCACGCTGGGACAGCGAGAACAGCATGCGCGACGCGGTGTAGTGACCGGAGATCAGGCAGCTGCTGACCGAGGTCAGGACCACGAAGTTCATCAGCAACTCGGCATACGGCACGCCCAGCAGCTCCAGGGTACGGCGGTAGGCGCCATAGCCCGAGACGCCAAGGTGCGGGTCGTTCCACGGTACCAGGCAGACGATCAGGAAGATCGAGCCGACGTAGAACAGGCACACACGCCATACCACCGAGTTGGTGGCCTTGACGATCTGGGCTGCCGGGTCCTTGGCTTCGGATGCCGCAATGGTCACGATCTCGGCGCCGAGGAAGGCGAACATCACCCCAAGCAAGGCACCAATCACCGTGGTGATGCCGTTGGGCATGAAGCCTTCTGCGGTCAGATGGCTGATGCCGCGCACTTCGCCGAACTGCCAGACGTTCATCACGGCGGCGGTGCACACCACCAGGAAGCAGACGATGGCAATCACCTTGATCAAGGCGAACCAGAACTCGAACTCACCGTAGTGCTTGACGTTGAAGAAGTTGACGGTGATCAGCAGCAGGGTCGTGGCCAGCACGAACACGTTGACACTGACGTCAGGGAAGAAGCCGTGCAGGATCTTGCCCGCCACGTAGGCTTCCCACGCCATGAGGATTACCCAGTACCACCAGTACAGCCAACCGATGGTGAAACCGGCCCAGCGGCCAATGGCGCGGTCGGCGTAGGTGGAGAACGAGCCGGTGTCAGGCGAGGACGTCGCCATTTCGCCGAGCATGCGCATGATCAGCACCACTAGGATGCCGCCTGCCAGGTAGGCCAGGACAGCGGCCGGGCCGGCGCTGTGGATCACGCTGCCGGAACCGACGAACAAGGCGCCGCCGATAACCCCGGCGATCGACATCATCGTCAGGTGGCGCGACTTGAGGGAGGCACTGAGCTTGCTCTCGTGCCCGCCTTTCGCGGTGGTGGTTGTGGATGTTGCGTCCATCAGTTGTGTACCCCGTGCTTCTTTTTATCCAAGGAAAACTGTGAGGCCCCGATGGCTAGCGGCCTCACCTGTACATCAGTGCTAATGCGGGCAGGATGGTGTGAACAAACACACGCAGGCCATCCATGGCGGCCTGCTGACGCGCCCGAAGGTTTGCCCTTCGAGCGAACTGAACATGCTTTATGTGGCGATATCCGACACCTAATGTAAAAATGTCCGACGCAGAGAGCCATGCACAGTGGCATGAATCTCGCACTGCACTGTACAGGCCGCCCATGCAATACACCTTGCAGGCGCCTGGCGCCAAGCACCCTGAAGGCCCCCGAATGTTCGAATTACACCCAGACTCCCCAACCCCGCTGGTCAATCAGATCATCGATGGACTGCGCGAGCTGATCGACAACCAGACGCTCAAGCCTGGGGCCAAGGTCCCGTCTATCCGCGCCTTTGCCGCGACTTACTCGGTGAGTACCTTTACCGTGGTCGAGGCTTATGATCGTCTGGTCGCCCAGGGCCTGCTGGTAAGCCGGGGTAACGCGGGGTTTTTCATCAATCGCGCGGCCGGCGAGTTGCTGGAAAAACACAATGCCGAGGCCGACACCAGTCGACCAACGTTCAACTCTGAATGGTACCTGCAGCAGATCTTCGAGATCCGCCAACTGCCGTTCAAGCCCGGCTGCGGCTGGTTGCCCAATGACTGGATGTACGAAGACGGCCTGCGCCGCGGTTTGCGCCAGGTCGCCGGGAGCCCGCTGGAGCTGTCTGGCTATGGCGACCCCATGGGCCTGGCGGAACTGCGTGCGCTGACCGCGCAGAACCTGCAGCAGGAGCTGTCGATTGTCGCCAACCCGGCGCAACTGATGCTCACCCACGGCGCCAGCCAAGCCCTGGACCTGGCCGCGCGCACCCTGGTACGCCCAGGTGACGTGGTGCTGGTGGACGACCCCGGCTACCCCAACCTGATGAGCATCCTGCGCACCCAGGGCGCGACGCTGGTCGGCGTACCGCGCACACCCAACGGCTACGACCTCAACCAGCTGGAGCAACTGCTGGCGCACCACCGCCCGACGGCCTTCTTCACCCAGCCGCACCTGCACAGCCCGACCTGCTCACGCACCCCGCTGCCGCAGCTGCACCGTTTGCTGCAACTGGCCAGCCAGCATGGCTTCCGCCTGGTGGAGAACAACCTGTACGCCGACATGGTCGCCGAGCCGCAGCCATGCCTGGCCAGCCTCGACCACCTGCAGCAGGTGGTGTACGTGGGCAGTTACTCGAAGAGCATTTCGCCCAACGTGCGGGTTGGCTACATGATGGCCAACCCGGAGCTGATGCAGAAACTGGTACACCTGAAAATGCGCTCGGGCCTCACCACCTCGCAGGTGATGGAGCGCGTGGTGTATGCCGCGATCATCGACGGGCGCTGGCGCAAGCACCTCAAACGCCTGCGCCAGCGTTTGGCCGAGGCGCACCAGGAAGTGGGCCGGCACTTGCATCGGCTGGGTTTCGAGTTGTTTACCGAGTCGGACGAAGGGATGTACATCTGGACCCGGCATCCGGCGATTCCGGATAGCGCGGCGTTGCTGGACGATGCGCTGGAGCAAGGGATCATGCTTGGGCCTGGGCAGTTGTTCATGGTGGATGCCAAGGCGACGGGGTGGATGCGGTTCAATGTGGCGTTCAGTACCGACCCTGCGATGTGGGAGCTGTTGGAGAAGGTGCTGGTGAAGCATGTGCGGCGGGGTGGGGTTTAGTGGGTTTAGGGCTTGCCATGGCATTTGCAGCGCCTGGAAGATCGAGCCCCCCCGCGCGGCGCATCGCGAGCTGCGCTCGCTCCTACGTTGGTTTCGTGCCAGTCATGCCTGTAACAGGCGCGCGCGACCGCCTTGTTTGTACAAGGCGATATCGAGCCATGCGTCAAGGCGTTCGCGCGCAAATCTCACAGGAAAAACTGGCCCGCAACAAACGTAGGAGCGAGCGCAGCTCGCGATGCGCCGCGCGGGCGGCGCTCGATCTCCCAGGCGCTGAATTTGCCGTGGCGAACACCTGGCAGCCCTGACACCCACCCAACCCCTAACGCCAATCCACCCTATCCCCAAAAAACGCCTGCGCATTCGCCTCCAAACTCTCCAGGTGATACCCCCCCTCCTGCACTATCACACACGGCAAACGCAGCGCCCGAACCCGCTCACCCAACGCCGCAAACCCGTCGGTGGTCACCGCCACCTTGCTCTGCGGGTCCAATTCGTAGATATCGAACCCCAGCGACAACACCAGCACCTCGGCACCAAAGTCCTTCACCGCACTCAGCGCAATCTCAAGCTGATTCATGAAATCCGTCTCACTGGCCCCGTGCGCCATCGGCAGGTTGAGGTTGTAGCCCTCCCCCACACCCTCGCCGCGCTCGTCCGTGAACCCGGCCACCCCCGGGTAGAAGTTGGTCGGGTCACCGTGCACCGACACATACAGCACATCACTACGGTCGTAGAAAATCTCTTGAATCCCCTGCCCATGGTGCATGTCGGTATCGAGGATCGCCACGCGGCGATAACGGCCGCGCAAGGCCTGGGCCGCGACGGCGGCGTTGTTCAGGTAGCAGAAGCCGCCAGCCGCATCGAAACGCGCATGGTGCCCCGGTGGGCGGCATAGCGCATAGGCCGCAGGCTCACCCCCGAGAATGGCCTTGGCGGCGGCCACTGCGCTTTGCGCCGACCAGTAGGCCGAGCGCCAGGTGTTCTCACCCACGGGGCAACTGCCGTCGGCCAGGTAGCGGCCAGCCTGGGCAAGAATGCCGCGCAGGGCATTGGGCTCGCGCACGAAAATGTTCGACATGACCTCGTCGCCCCACTCCTCGGGCACTTCCTTCCAGCGTGCATGGGCCTCTTCGAGGAACGTCAGATAGGCCTCACCGTGTACCGCCTTGAGCGGGCCCAGGCCGGCATCTTCGGGCTGACGAATGTCGAAGCCAAGGTCCTTGGCCGCCTGCAACAGGCGCTGGGCACGCTCAGGGACTTCCTGCGGGGTACGCATGGCGCCGCGCGAGTAGTAGCTGCGCGGGTGGTGCAGCAACTGTTCGGGGTGAAAGTAGCAACGCATCAGGCTTCTCCTTGTTCGACCCGGCCGGCACGGGCCAGCACGGCGTTGAGCAGTACATCGGCGCCCTGGCGGGCATCGTCGGGCAGCACGTCTTCAGCCTCGTTGTGGCTCAGGCCACCGACGCAGGGGATGAACACCATGGCTGTCGGGCAGTAACGGGCGAGCAGAATAGCGTCGTGGCCAGCGCCACTGACAATCGCCTGCTGGGCATAGCCCAGGCCGTCCACGGCCTGTTGCACGGCGGCCACACAAGCGGCGTCGAAGGGCGTCGCCGGGCTCATCCAATGGCGCTCGATGCGTACCTGCAGGCCACGCTGCGCGGCGATGGCCTGCAGTTTCAGACCAAGCTCTTGCTCCATCGCCTCAATGGCCTGGTCACGGTGGTGGCGCAAGTCGACGGTGAAGCGCAGTACACCTGGGATGGTGTTGCGCGAAGACTTGGCAATCGACAGCTCGCCCACCGTGGTCAGGCCTTCGGGGGCGAAATCGGCGGCCAGTTGCTCCACCGCCTGGATCATTCGTGCCGCGCCGTACAGGGCGTCCTTGCGCAGCGGCATCGGCGTGGTGCCGGCGTGGGCGGCCATGCCTTCGACCGTCACGTCGAGCCAGCGAATCGCCTGGCCACCACTGACCACACCAATGCATTTGGCGTTGTCTTCAAGGATCGGGCCTTGCTCGATATGCGCTTCAAAATAAGCATCGACCTTGCCGCCCAAGGGGCGCTGGCCGGCATACCCCGTGCGTTGCAGCTCATCGGCGACGCTGATGCCCGCAGCATCGCGAATCGCCAGCGCCTGCTGCAGGTCAAGGGTACCGGTGAACACTGCCGAGCCGAACATGGCCGGCGTGAAGCGTGCGCCTTCCTCGTTGGTCCACACGGCAATCTCCAGCGGCTTGCGAGTGCGGATGCCGAGGTCGTTGAGCCGGCGTACCACCTCAAGGCCCGCCAGCACACCGTACACACCATCGAAACGGCCGCCTTCGGGCTGGGTGTCGAGGTGGCTGCCCATCATCACCGGTGCAGCCTGCGCATCGGTGCCTGCGCGGCGGGCGAACAGGTTGCCGATGGCATCCACCGACAGGGTCAGGCCGGCCTCGCGGCACCAGTGGCTGAACAGTTCTCGGCCGGCCTTGTCTTCATCGCTCAGGGCCAGACGGCAGCTGCCGCCACGGGCCGTGGCACCGACTTCGGCCATGGCCATCAGGCTCGCCCACAGGCGTTCGCCATTGCTTTTCAACATGTACAGGTACTCCAGATCGAATCGGGTGGATCAGGCCATTTCCAGCTGCTGACTACGGGTGTATTGGCGCGCCAAGGCCAGCACGCAGAGCAGCGAAATGGAGGCGATCAAGGTGTAGAACACCGCCATCGGCCACCACTGGCCGCTGAAGGTGTGGGCCAGCCAGGTGCCGATCAGCGGCGTCAGGCCCCCGGCAATTGCACCGCAGATCTGGTAGGCCAGGGAGATCGCGGTGTAGCGCACGCGGGTTGCGAACATGCCGCTGACGTAACCGGCGATCACCGCATAGAACGACGCCATGCAGGCCGCCGCCAGGGCGATGCCAAGCACGATCAACGGGCCCTGGCCCGAGCTGACCAGCACGAACATCGGATACGGCGAGGCCATCGCCAGCAGTGCGACCAGGGCCAGGAAGCGGGTAGCGCCGACTTTCTCGGACAACCAGGCGGCCAGCGGTTGCAGGCAAAACTGGATGACCGCCACGAAGAACAGGCATTCAAGGATCAGCGAGCGATCCAGGTGCAACTGTTGGGTGGTGTAGCTGATCATGAAGGTGTTGGTGAAGTAGACCCCGGCAATGCCCAGGGTATTGGCACCGATGCACAGCAGCAGCGGGCGCCAGGCGGTGCGCAGCACTTCGAACACCGGCGCCTGCTCCTTGCGGTGGGCCTTTTCGGCCTGCTCGCGGCTGGCGATGAATTCCGGCGATTCGTTGACCCCGAGGCGGATGGCCAGGCCCACCAGCAGCAACAGTGCGCTGGCCAGGAACGGCACACGCCAGCCCCAGCTCATCAGCTGGTCTTCCGGCAGCCGGGTTACGGCGCCGAAGGCTAGCAGCGAGAGGATCAGGCCCGCCGGGCTACCCAACTGGGCAAACGAGGCAAAGAAGTTGCGTCGGCCCTTGGGCGCGTGCTCACCCGCCATCAGCACCGCCCCGCCCCACTCCCCGCCCACGGCGATGCCCTGGACGATACGCAGCACAATCAGCAGCACCGGCGCGGTGGCGCCGATCTGCGCGTAGGTCGGCAGCAGGCCGATGCACACGGTGACGATGCCCATCATCAGCAAGGTGATGACCAGCGACTTCTTGCGCCCGATGCGGTCGCCCACATGGCCGAAGATGACGCCGCCCAGCGGGCGGGCAAAGAAACCGACGGCAAAGGTGCCAAAGGCGGCCATGGTGCTGAACAGGCTGTCGTCGGAGGGGAAGAACAACGCACCGAACACCAGTGCAGCGGCGGTGGCGTAGATGTAGAAGTCGTACCACTCGATCATGGTGCCGATGAACGCGGCGGCGGCGGCACGGCGCGGCTGGGGCGAAGCGGTGGGCTTCATGCTGGGCTCCTTTGCTTGTTTTTCTGGCAGGAGTTATCGGAGATCACGGGGCGCTCTGGTGGCGCCTGGTCGATGCATGGCTGCGATTTATCGTCCCAGGGCTATGATTAGTCAATTTTCTATTTATTATTCGCACTATTAGCCACGCTTATCATTCGAGCCCGACCATGTCTGACCGCCTGCTCAACGACCGCCTCGACTGGAACCTGCTGCGCACCTTCCGGGTCATCGGCCAGGAGCTGTCCATCAGCCGCGCCGCCGCCCGCCTGCACCTTACCCAGCCGGCGGTGAGTCAGGCGCTCAAACGCCTGGAGGAGCAGCTTGGCCGGCAACTCATCGCCCGCCGCGGGCCGCGCTTCGTGCTGACCGAAATGGGCGAGCAGTTGTTCTTGCTGGCTGGCGAGGTGTACGGGCAGATGTCGCAGATCGGCGGGCTGCTGGAGCAACCGGCTGACGAACTGGTGGGCAAAGTGCGCCTGCTGATCATCAGCCGCATCGTCAGCGAACGCTTTGACGACTTTCTCGCCGACTTCCACCGCCAGCACCCCCGGGTAGAGCTGGAAATCGACGTGATGCGCAGCTCCGACATCGTCGCCGCCCTGCAGGAAAAGACCGCCACGGCAGGCCTGAGCCTCAACCGAAGGCCTCAACCGCGGCTGGAGCAGCGGCTGTTTCTGCGCCAGCGCTATGCGTTTTTCTGCGGCAAGCACCATGCCTTGTTCGGCCAGCTTGAGGGCGACCTGCAGCGTGAGAACTTCGTCAGTTTTACCAGCGACCAGATTGGCGGGATGCTCTCGCCGCTGACCATCTTCCGTGACCAGCAAGGGTTTTCCGGACGCATCGTGGCGTCCTCGCCCAGCCTTGAAGAGGTGCGCCGCCTGGTGATTGCTGGGTTCGGCATCGGCTGCCTGCCAGAACATGTGGTGGCGCCGGATGTGGCCGCCGGGCTGTTATGGAAGCTGCCGCCGCAGGAGGGGATCGCGGATGTGGATATACACCTGTTGTGGAACAGGGAGCAGCGGCTGAGTCGGGCGGAAGAGGTGTTTATCCAGGCGTTGCAATAGTGTTTGGAGATAGGGCATCTGTAGATTTGGGTTGGTTGATCATCCGCGCACTATGAAGCTGTGCTTGCGACGAACCTTCCTCTACCGCTTTTTGGATGACTTATAGCTCATCCAAAGACACCGATACGCCTTTTTCACCTCGTCGAGACTTTGCCAGTTCGCTTAGCTCGATATCTTCGAGCCGCTCCATCATGGCTTCATAAAGCTCAGCCGGCACCATGTACCCCATCACCCGATTGTGATTGAGCACGGCGATGGGCATCCCTGCGGCACCGGACATGGCCGCAGTTGGATTCTTTTTCAGTTCCGACACGCTTACCGCTACATCGGCGAAGATATTCTGCATATTTATCGACCTCAATTAAGACCTATATTTTGGTCAATGCCTCGGGCAATGACATGCCATGGCCTGCTAAAAGTTTGGATCCCATCCTCTGGCGAGGTATGCTCTGCGAGATAGCCAAATGCCACCACCCAGGAGCGCCAAGCGCCTGGCATTCATGGACGAGCCTCCTTTGCCCAGCCACCCTACCCGCCACACCATCGCCCGCCAGTGGCAGTTGCTCAAGCTACTGCCAGGCCGCCACCCCGGCATGAGCTCCACGCAGTTGCAGGCTGCTCTGTCATCCGTGGGCCACAGCACCAGCAAGCGCACCGTCGAGCGCGACCTGGTCGAGCTGTCGGCGCTGTTCCCACTGCATTGCAACAGCAAAGGCATGCCCTACGGCTGGTACTGGCAACCTGGCTTGAGCCTGGGCGAGGCGCGGCACCTGCAACCGGATGCCCTCAGCCCGGTACGCCAGGTCGTGCTACGTGCCTGGGTCGACGATGCACTTGCCCGTCGTCTTGAACACCAGCCGCTGTCCACAGACATGCAACTCACCCCGCAGCAGGACGGCGGCGCCTCGCTGCAAGCGACCGTCGACGACGGCCGGGCGTTGATGGGCTGGTTGCTTTCACAGGCGGGGTCGATACGCGTGCAGGCCCCGCAAGCGCTGCGCGAGGCCTTGCTGGAACAAATGCGCCAGAGCCTGGCGCTGCACGATGACTGTCAGTGATTGGGCACGTACGTCAGGACGGCAACACCGGCATGCGGCGGCGTGACAGGCAAGCGTAGGCCAAGGCCAGCACGCCGAACCCCAGCACCCCCAACAGCACCATCAGCTCACGGCTGTAGCGCGCCACCAGCGCGGGAAAACCGCTGAACTCGCGGTACACCTGCACATCGGCCACGCCGTCGGCGTGACGGATGCTGACGCCGCCCTGGCGGATCTGCGAGTAGTCCGCATCGAAGTACACCCACACCTTGCAGGCGCCACCCGGCTCAATGGCCGGTATTTCGACCACGGGCGTGGCGGCCTCGATGATGGTGTCGTTACCTGCGGCATCGCGCACTTGCACCAGGCCCTTGGCCGGCAGGCGGATGGTTACCTGGCGCACCGGCGCATCACCCGTGTTGCGCAGGTCGATGAGCAGACCGGTGCGGTGGTCCACCAACCCCGCCTCGAACGGCTTGGCGAACAGTTGGGCATAAGGCGCCTGGGCCAGTTCGATCAACCGGTCGACCTGCTCATGGCTCAACTCGCCCTGGCCGATACGGTTGATGCGCCCTTGCAACTGCTCGTACTTCAGCAGCTCGCTGGCCTTGCTGATCCGCTCGCTGAACTGGCTCGGGTAGGTGAGATAGGCATAGGTCAGGGAGGCTTCCAGGCGAGGGCGGCCTTTGATCACCACATAGGCCACCAGTATGACCATCAGGCCCATCAGCAGCGCTACGAGGCATTTCCCGACTTTGTCCCAGCTCAACACAAACTTCCTTCTGTCGTGGTACTGACGATTCAAACGGCCCAAGGGTGCCAATTTCGTGGCGCCCAGGCAAGTATTCAACGCCCCAGTAGTACGGGCAGTGACGCTACCAGCATAGGCCTGATCACAGTATTCGCTTTGTCCTTGACCGTGGTCATGCCGTGAACGAGGATCAGGCTTCCACAGACAAGGACGCAAACCATGTTACGGATACTGGGCAGAGCTTCTTCCATCAATGTGCGAAAAGTCCTTTGGGCCTGTGCCGAGTTCGATATCCCCTTCGAGCGGGAAGACTGGGGTTCGGGCTTCCAACCCACCAACACGCCCGCATTTCTGGCACTGAACCCCAACGCCATGATCCCGGTGATCCAGGACGGCGATTTCACCCTGTGGGAATCCAACACCATCATCCGCTACCTGGCAACGCGCCATGACCAGGGCGCCACCTACCCGGCCGAGGCACAAGCGCGGGCGCGCATCGATCAATGGATCGACTGGCAAGCATCGGACCTCAACCGGTCGTGGAGCTACGCGTTCATGTCGCTGGTCAGGCACTCCCCTGCACACCAGGACCCTCAAGCACTGGCCGCCGGTTGCGCAGAATGGGGCCGCCACATGCAGATTCTGGAGCGCCAGCTCGCCGCCACCGGCGCTTATGTGGCCGGTAGCCGGTTCACGCTGGCCGACATCCCTATTGGCCTGTCGGTCAACCGCTGGTTCGAGACCCCGTTCGAGCACCCTCACCTGCCGGCAGTCAGGGCCTACTACGAGCGGCTGAGCCAGCGCCGCGCGTTTTGCCTGCATGGCAGAAACGGCACGCCCTAAGCACAGGCCTTCAACGCTGGGGCGGCCGGAGGCACTGACTGAAGCCGCCCCTGCTCAGCGTGCCTCCAGCACCTTCGCCAACACGAAGGTCACCACCACTGCCAGCAACACGCCAATGGCGATCGACATGACCGCGCCCCACTGCAACAGCGTGTGTTGCAAGGTCAGGTAAAAGCCGACCACGCCCACGGCGCCAATGCCGTTGCCGCGTATGATCGCAGCCAGCTCCTGGCGCCCGCCCTGGACGTGGGCGAACACCGCCAGCGGCCAGGCGATGACTGGGACCGGCGCCAGCATCCCGCTGACCACAGGGCCGAGCAAGGTCGCGCTGGCCGTGATCACCAGCAGCAGCAAGGTGGCGGTCATCATGCGCATCGGGATGACCCAGCGAGGCGTCGGCACGTAGCGTGCGGCACTGGCGTCTGCCGGCTTGGCGGTGGCCACGACGATGGCGATGACCAGTAGCAGCGTGGCAATGACCGACAACGCCACCCCGCCCAGGTGGCTGGTTGCCAACGCCGCCAACACAAAGAACGCCAGCGCTGCGATGCAGCCGACCAAGGCGCCTACACGTCGGGTCACCCCGTAATAGAACAAGCAGGTTGCCTGCACGGCAGCCACCCCGGCCAATGCCCCTGGTACGGCCAATGAGGCGAACGCCTCGCCTTGTTCAAGGCTGAGAAACAGCATGACCAGCGCCGAGGTAACGGGTAGCCCTGAAAGCAGCCCGCCAATTTGCGTGCCCCAGCGTTTGCCAGCCAGCGAAATGGCCAGCATCAGGGTGGGGGTCATGAAGAGTTTGAGGTAGAAGACAGTCATGCAGAGGTTCAGGTCTGAGGCGGGGGATAGCGCATGCTAGCTGAAGCGCGCTCCGGGGCACAGTGACGATGGCCGTTGCGGGCAAGCGCCATCCGCCTATCCAGGTTCAGACCAGGGTTTGGAACGCCTGAGCTGCGCCCCAAATGATGGGCGGGTGTCCAACATTTGGGGCGCAATTCAGGCTGTGTTATACCAAGGCGGCCTTCGACGCTGCCACGCCCCGCGCGCGCCAGGCAAACGCCAGCACCATCAGCAACCCCAAACCCGCCATCAACGCACCTGCCAGGGAAATCGCCGGGTAACCCAGCCCCGCATTGATCACCGCCCCACCCAGCGCAGCGCCTATTGCGTTGCCAAGGTTGAACGCGCCGATATTCACCGCAGACGCCAGGTTAGGCGCGTCCTTGGCCGCTTCCATCACGCGCATCTGCAGCGGCGGCACCAAGGCAAAACTGGCCGCCCCCCACACCAGCACCGCCAGTGCCGTGGGCAGCGACCAGGGCATCAGCAGCGGAAACACCAGCAGCACAGCGATCAACACCGCCAGCGAGACGATCAGCGTACGATCGACCGAGCGGTCCGCCGCCTTGCCACCCCACACGTTGCCCAAGGTCAGGCCGATACCGAACAACACCAGCATGACGGTGATGAACGTGGTGGAGGCCTGGGCCTCGCTGTGCAGAATGGGCGCAATGTAGGTGAACACGGTAAACATCGCGCTGGAGCCGACCACGGTCAGCGCCAATGCCGCCAGAACCGGCCCACGGCCGAGCACGCGGATTTCGGCCATTACCCCATCACTTTTGGGCAGCGGCACATTGGGCAGCGCGTACCACAGCGCCGACATGGCCACCAAACCCAGGCCCGCGATGCCCCAGAACGACGTGCGCCACCCCAACAACTCACCGAACCAGGTCGCCAACGGCACACCGCCGATGGTCGCCAGCGTCAACCCCATGAACATCGCGGCCACGGCGCCTGCGCGTTTTTCCGGCGGCACCACACTGGCTGCCACGATCGAGCCGATACCAAAGAACGCGCCATGGTTGAGCGAGGTCACCACGCGGGCCACGAGCAGGCTGGCGTAATCGCTCGCCAGCGCCGACATCAGGTTACCGAGGGTGAAAATGGCCATCAGCCCAATCAACAGGTAACGCCGCGGCACCTTGCCGGTGGCCAGGGTCATCAACGGGGCACCGATCAGCACCCCCACCGCGTAGGCGCTGACCAGCAGCCCGGCAGCAGGTATCGAGACCCCGAGGTCTGTGGCAATACTGGGCAACATGCCCATGGGGGCGAACTCGGTGACGCCGATGCCAAAGGCACCGATGGCGAGTGCGACGAGGGGTGGATTGATGCGCATGACGGGCTCCTTATCTGTGCCGCAAATGCTACGATCCACTCCGTTAATGCACTAGACCGCATTTTTGCCAATCACCTTTGCGCGCGAGGCACAAATGGACTTCAACGGCAGGTCCGGCGAGATGGAGATTTTTGCCAACGTCGCGCACGCGGGCAGCTTGTCTGCGGCGGCGCGGGCGCTGGGGCTGACGCCATCGGCGGTCAGCCGGATCATCGCGCGCACCGAACAGCGCCTGGGCACCCGCCTGCTGTTGCGCACCACACGGGCCATTTCGCTTACCCCGGAGGGCGAAGCCTACTTGCGTGGCGCCCGGCGCATCCTCGCCGACATGGATGAAGTCGAGGATGCCATCACCGACCAGGGCGTACCGCGCGGGCGCCTGCGGGTGAGCGCCGCGCTGGGGCATGCCCGGCTCACGGTGGTGCCCTTGCTGGCGCAGTTCAGCGCCCTGTACCCGCAGATACTGGTCGACCTGACGCTAGGCGACGAACTGGTCGACATTGCCGGCGGCCAGGCCGATGTCGCGCTGCGTTTCGGCCACCTGCCGGACAGTTCCCTGAGTGCCCGTTACATTGGCGACACCGGCCAGGTGATCGTCGCCTCGCCCGATTATCTGCAACGCTGCGGCACCCCGAACGAACCTGAAGACCTGGCCCGCCATAACTGTTTGCGCTTCAACTTCCGACGTGCCGAGCCCGACTGGCCGTTTCGCCGTGACGGGCAGGCGTTTGCCCTTAAAGTCAGCGGCAACCTGGAGTGCAGCAGCGGCGAGGCGCTGGCGCAATTGGCCAGGCTGGGGGCCGGCATCGCGCGCATCGGTACGTTCACGGTGGGCGATGACCTTGCCAGCGGGCAACTGGTGCCGCTGCTGGAGGCCTACAACCCCGGCGACCGGGAGCCGATTCATGCGGTGTTCGTCGGCGGCCCGGCGATGCCGGCACGGGTTCGGGTGTTCGTGGACTTTCTGGTCGAGCATCATCAGGGTTGGCCGCTGCGCCACGCACCGCCAACATCGCAACCCTGAGCGCAATTAAAACGCATAACTCGCACTCGCCCCTGCGCACTTAGCAACCACAGCCGATTGCCTTGCGATATTATTGGATCCAATCGCGCGCCACACAGGGCTGGGGAGATCGGCATGCAAGCTTTGGGGATGGACTATCGGCACGGTGAGGTGGTTGCCAGCCACTGCCACGCTGAGGATCAGCTGATCTATGCGGCCAACGGTGTGATGCGGGTGTGCAGCGATGGCGGTAACTGGGTGATCCCCCGTGGGCAGGCACTGTGGATACCTGCTGGGGTCGGCCACGAAATCCGCATGCAAGGTGAAGTGTCGATGCGTACCTTGCTGCTGGGGTCGCACGTCACGCGCTGCCATGTCATCGCGGTGTCCGGTTTGCTGCGCGAGCTGATCCTGGCGGGGTCACGGATGTTGCAGCGCGACGAGCCGCTGGGCGAGCACGCCCGGGCGCTGATCCAGCGTGAGCTGGAAACGGCCGAGCGCATCGATGCCTACGTGCCGGTGCCGCAGCATGCACGGCTGCGCGCCTGGTGCGAGGGCTTTCTCGAAGACCCGGCCCAGGACCTGACGCTGGAGCAGTGCGGCGCGCAACTGAACATGAGCGCGCGCACCCTGGCGCGGCTGTTCCAGCGTGAGGTGGGCATGTCATATGGCGAGTGGCGAGCACGCACGCGCATGGTCCTCAGCCAGCAGTGCCTGGCGGATGGCAAGCCGATCCTGAACGTGGCACTGGACCACGGTTACCAGAGCGCCAGCGCCTTTGCCGCGATGTTCAAGCGCATCCTTGGCTACAACCCCAGCGACTGGCAGGTCAACGTGCTGGGCACGGGCGCCGCGCCAACGCCCTGAGCGCCGAGGCTGAGGTTGTCCCAGTTGCGCGCAGGGTTGTCCCGCTTGCGGCAGCGGGGCTACCCCAGCCCTCGTTAATCTGGCCTCACGACCCCTCATACGGCTTGCGTGATGCCAATTCGATCCCTTTCCAGCCCCGCCAGGCGGGCTGCCGCCATCGGCGTGTTCAGCGTGCTGTCGGCGTGCACTGGGCACCCCACAGGCGCCCTCCCCCCCAACCCCTTCCAGGCATTGCCCGGGCTGCGCCTGCCTGCCGACGTCAGCGACCAGGCGCTGCCCGCGCGCTGGTGGGCGTTGTATCACGACCCGCAGCTCAACGCCTGGGTGCAGCAGGCCCTGGAACACAACCAGGACCTGGCGCAGGCCGATGCCAATGTGCAGGCCATGCTGGCCGGCATTGGCGAGTTCGACGCCAAGCGCTGGCCCAGCACTTCCCTCGGGTTTGCCGCCAGCTATGGCAAGAGCGCCGATGACCAGACCCTGGCCGAGGCCACCGACAGCCATGCGCCATCGCAATGGGCGTTCAACCCGGCCATCGAGCTGGCCTACCAGGTAGACGTCTGGGGCCAGGTGCGCGCGGCCATCGAACGGGCACGGGTACAGGCCGAGGCCAGCCGCGAGGCCTTGGAGCTGGTGCACCT
The DNA here is from genome assembly GCF_014269165.1 of Pseudomonas sp. SWRI68. NCBI lineage: Bacteria > Pseudomonadati > Pseudomonadota > Gammaproteobacteria > Pseudomonadales > Pseudomonadaceae > Pseudomonas > Pseudomonas sp. SWRI68. The sequence continues at coordinate 53,351 of NZ_JABWRU010000021.1, forward strand.
GCAGGTGGTCAGCCAGACCACTCGCGCCTACATCGACCAATGCGTCTACGGCGCCCGCATCGCGGCAGCCAGCCAGTCCCTGGACACGTTGCAGCGCAGTGTGCAGCTCAGCGAGCGCCAGCGTCAGGCTGGCGTCGCCACCGAACTCGATGCTGTGCGCCTGCTGGGTTTACGCGAACAGGTACAGGCGCAACTGCCGATGCTGGAGGCACGCCGGCGCATGGCCCTGTACGAACTGAGCATGCTCAGTGGCCAGGAGCCGGCGGCGCTGATCGACAACGGCGCCCCCTGCCAGACCATCCCGACCCTCGCCGCGCCGTTGCCTGCTGGCGACGCCTGGCGCCTGCTCGAACGCCGGCCAGACGTGCGCAAGGCCGAACGCGAGCTGCAGGCTGCCGCTTTGGAAGTCGACATCGTCAAGGCTGACCTGTATCCGAAGGTCAGCTTCGGCGCCTCGTTGACCTCGTCGGATCACCACCTGGCCAACCTGGGCGACAGCCGTGCGCTGATGTTTGCCATCGGCCCGTTGATCCGCTGGGAGTTCCCCAATATCAAGGCCAACCGCGCACGGGTGAGCAAGGCCCAGGCCTTGCAACAGGCGCAAATCGCTCATTACCGCGGGGTGGCGTTGGCGGCACTCAAGGATGTGCGCCAGGCCCTGGCCCGTTTTGACGGTGAACGGCAACGTACCCAGGCCCTGGCAGCAGCCCTGGTGCAGGGCCAACGCGGCTTTGCCCTGGCGCAAAGCAGCTACCGCGCCGGCACCCTCGACGCACTGGCGCTGCTGGACAGCGAGCGCGACCTGATCGCAGTCAGGGCCAGCCATGTCGAGGCCCAAGGCCGCCTGGCACGTGCCCAGATCAACCTGTTCCGCGCCCTGGGCGGGCGCTGGCAATCATCACCGGCACCGGCCCCAAGCCGGGTGCGTCGCTCCACTCCCGCTACTGGAAGCCAATCATGAATGTTGCCGTTACAAAGAACGCGCTGGCGGATGACCAGCCCCAGGCGGCTGTCACTGCCCGCAGGCCCCGTCGCCGCCTGGCACTGTACGCCGGTGGTGGCCTGACGCTGCTGGCAGCGCTGGCCTTCGGCGGGTACTGGTTCACTACCGGGCGCTACCTGGAGACCACCGATGATGCCTATGTACGCGCCGACTGGGTGGCCCTGAGCGCGCGCGTGGCCGGCTATGTGGCCAAGGTTGAAGTGGAGGACGACCAGCCCGTCAAGGCAGGCGATGTGCTGGTGCGCCTGCACAACCGCGACTACCGTGCACGCCTCGACCAGGCCACTGCCGGGGTGGCCGAAGCACAGGCCGCGCTGGCGGCGGCGCAGGCCAGCCAGCAAGTGGCTGGCGAGCGTATCAACCAGCAACAGCAGGCCATCTTCCAGGCCGAATCGGCCGTGCACAGTGCCAGCGCCGAGCGCCAGCGCAGCGAGCTGGACATGCAGCGCTACCGTGGCCTGGTGCGTGACAACGCAGCCACCGTGCAGCGCCTGGAAGCGGCCAATGCCAGTGCTGTACAAGCGGGTGCCGCGCTGCAGGGCGCGCAGGCACGCTTACGAGAACAGCGTTCGCAACTGACGATGGCCAAGGCCCTGGCGCTGGCGGCCGATGCCGACATCAAGCAACGCACGGCGGCCTTGAGCCGTGCCCAGGCCCGCCAGGCGCTGGCCGAACAGGATGAACAGGACACCGTCATCCGCGCGCCCATCGATGGCGTGGTCGGTCAGCGCCGCGTTCGCGCCGGGCAGTATGTGGTGCCAGGCCAGCCGTTGCTGGCGGTGGTGCCGTTGCAGCAGACCTACGTGGTCGCCAACTACAAGGAAACCCAGCTGGCCCACATGCGTCCGGGGCAACCGGTGCAGGTGCGTATCGACAGCTTCGCCAGCCAGCCTGTGCAAGGCCGCGTGGCGAGCTTCTCGCCGGCGTCCGGCAATGTTTTTGCGCTGCTGCCTTCGGACAACGCCACCGGCAACTTCACCAAGATCGTCCAGCGTTTTCCGGTGCGCATCGTGCTCGACCAACCCGTAGACGGCGTGCAGATACTGCCCGGCATGTCGGTGGTGACCACGGTCGACACGCGCCCCGTGGAGCCGGCCGATGAGCACTGAGCAAAGGGTACCGTTGCGGGCCTGGGTGGCGGTGTTCGGCGGCTTGCTTGGGTGCTTCATGGCCGGCATGAACGTGCACGTCACCAGCGCGGCGCTGCCTGAAATCCGCGGTTCGCTGGGTGCCAGCTTCGAAGAGGGCTCGTGGATCTCCACCGCGTACCTGGTGGCAGAGATTGTCATGATTCCGCTGACGGCCTGGCTGGTCGAGGTGTTTTCCATGCGCCGGGTGATGTGGACGGGGTCGTTCATCTTCCTGCTGGCATCGATCGCCTGCTCGTGGGCGCCCAATCTGGAGGCAATGATCACCCTCAGGGTGATCCAGGGCGCAGCCGGCGCAGTGCTCATCCCCCTCTCCTTTCAGTTGATCATCACCGAACTGCCCGCCAGCAAGATGGCCATGGGCATGGCGCTGTTCAGCCTGGCCAACAGCGTGGCCCAGGCGGCGGGGCCTTCCATTGGCGGCTGGTTGACCGATGTCTATTCGTGGCGCTGGATTTTCTACCTGCAGCTGTTTCCCGGCGTCGCACTGCTGCTCGCCATCGCCTGGTCGATCGAAGCCAAACCCATGCAACTGGCCCTGTTGCGTCGGGGCGACTGGGTGGGCATAGCGGCCATGGTCCTGGGCTTGGGCGGCTTGCAGATCGTGCTGGAGGAAGGCGGCCGGCTGGACTGGTTCGGCTCGACGTTCATCGTCGGCATGTCGATCATCGCAGGCTTGGCGTTGGCGGTATTCGTGTTCACCCAGTTGTACGGCCAGCGCGCATTCATCAACTTGCGCTTGCTGGGGCGCTACAACTTCGGGGTCGCCAGCATCGCCATGTTCATCTTTGGCGCCGCCACCTTTGGCCTGGTGTTCCTGGTGCCCAACTACCTCTCCCAGCTGCAGGGCTACAGCGCCCGGGATGTGGGGGTCGCGTTGATCGCCTATGGCGTGGTGCAACTGCTGCTGGCGCCGTTGATGCCAAAATTGATGGCCTGGACCAGCGCCAAGTTCATGGTGGCCAGTGGTTTTCTGATCATGGCTGCAGGCTGCTGGCTGGGCGCGAGCCTGAACATCGACAGCGCCGATAACGTCATCATCCCGTCCACGGTGGTGCGCGGCATTGGCCAGCCGTTCATCATGGTCGCGCTGTCGGTACTGGCGGTGGCAGGGTTGGAAAAACGTGAAGCGGGCTCGGCCTCGGCGGTGTTTTCGATGCTGCGCAACTTGGGTGGCGCCATCGGCACCGCCACGCTGACGCAGATCGTGGCAACGCGCGAGCGCTATCACAGTGAGCGCATTCACGAACATGTCACGGTGTTCGCACCCAGTGTGCAGGAGCGCATCAGCCAGACCGTGCAGAGCTGGCTGCCGGCCCAGCAACAGGCGCTGGAAGGGTTGGCCGCGACCATCAGGCGCGAGGCTTACCTGATGGCCTACAGTGATGCCTTTTACCTGGCGTGCCTGGCATTGATCGGCTGCGCAGTAGCGGCACTGTTACTGCGCACCCGGCAACCGGCATGAGCATGTGTGTAACCCGCTGCGCCGGTATAAAAACGGCCCGCGAACGCGGGCCGGCTTTGGGCTAATCGGCGAAGTGGATCACCATGCGGCCTTTGATCTTGCCTTCCTGCATCTCTTCGAAAATGTCATTGATGTCTTCGATCGGGCGCAGCGTTACCTTCGGCACCACCTTGCCTTGCGCGGCAAATTCGAAGGCTTCTTGCAGGTCCTGACGGGTACCGACCAGCGAACCCACCACCTCGATACCGTCGAGCACAAGGCGTGGAATGTCCAGGCTCATGGCTTCAGGTGGCAGCCCAACCGCGACCAGCCGACCGCCAGCACGCAGCGCATCGACCGCCGAGTTGAAGGCGCTTTTGGCCACGGCCGTGACCACCGCCGCATGGGCGCCGCCGGTCTTGGCCTGGATGACTTTGGCTGCGTCCTCATCGCGCGGGTTGACCACCAGGTCGGCGCCCATTTCGCGGGCGAAGGCCAGTTGTTCATCATTGACGTCGATGGCGATGACCCGGGCATTGAAGACGTTCTTGGCGTACTGCAGGGCGAGGTTGCCCAGGCCACCGAGGCCGTAGATGGCAAGCCATTGCCCAGGGCGGATATTCGACGACTTCACCGCCTTGTAGGTGGTCACACCGGCGCAGGTGATGCTGCTGGCGGCCGCCGAGTCCAGCCCGTCCGGCACTTTTACCGCATAGTCCGCCACCACGATGCACGCCTCGGCCATGCCGCCATCGACCGTGTAACCGGAGTTCTTCACCGCGCGGCACAGTGTCTCGTTGCCGCTGTTGCAGTATTCGCAATGCCCGCAGCCCTGGAAGAACCAAGCAACGCTGGCCCGGTCACCTGGCTTGAGCGAGGTCACGCCCGGCCCCACTTCCACGACCACGCCAATCCCTTCGTGGCCCAGGATCACACCGGTCTTGTCGCCGAAATCGCCATTCTTAACATGCAGGTCGGTATGGCAAACGCCACAACACTGCATCTTCAGCAACGCTTCCCCGTGCGCCAGCGGCCGCAGTGTTTTTTCCACCACGTCCACGCGACGCCCTTTGGCAACAACAGCAGCTTTCATAAATACCTCCGTGTCTGGCTGAGTGAGCTTGAGAGAGTGCCCGGGTCAGCATAGTGGCGGATTGATGAAGAGGCGTTGCTGCAGGTCAGGTTTTGAACAGTGGGCAGTAATAAGGGTTGGACGTTAGCCAAAGGTACTGATGAACGGCCCGGCAGACTGCCGAATTGCCCTCACCACATCGGGGGCTTGCTCGCACAGTTCAGCAGAGCGAGCCAGTACTTGCTCCAACGCCTGCAACTGTTCGCAAATGATTTCCTTTGGCCGAGCCACATCACAGGTGACAGCAAAGTCCATCAAGCCCTGCCTTGAAGCAAACAACGACTTGTTACCGCCCAGGTCCAGGGCCAACACATCCTCAGGGATGTAGGCTGTGGTATTGACGATGTCGTACGCCGGTGCCAGCCGCGCATCACGCTGGGAAGGATCGGAGTACAGCAAGCCGAAATTTTTCAGGTGGGCATCGCCATTTCCAACGATACAGGTCAGGCTCACCATGGCAAACAGTTGCGCTAATGAACCTTGCACGTGGTCCTGCGGGCAGAACAGACGAATGGCCTTGGCGATAGCCGCATAGCTCTTGCTGTACTTCTGCTGCGCCGAAAGCCCCATCAATGCGGCCATGTCCTCAAAGCCGATCGGATTGAGCTGCCCGTCCCGATCAAAGCGCCGCATGACGAAAAGCTTGGCGTTATCGGACAGGTAGAATTCCGGCACTGGGATCCCTACTTCCTTGGCCACGGACATGCAGAGAAACTCGTTGATTGCCAGCCCCGGGAACTCGTCCCGCCCGCTTTTTATGATCAGGTCAGACGTTTTCGAGGTGAAACGTTGCGGCGCACCACCCGCCCAATCGGCGAGCTGCTACCAGAGAGCGCCAATAGCAGCATCGGATCGACATTCACCACCTTGGCCAGACGGTTACGCAATTGCTCCAGCACATAGCCTTCAGGCAAATTCATCTGGAATATCGGGTGCAGTTCCCGGTGTCGGTATTCATCCAGGCGTAATGGCATCAGTAGACTGATCGCTGCATGAGCCGAAGCATCCTCACGGTAGCGAAACAGATAGTCGTCAGCGGAGCTGAAAACTGTCCCGCTTTCCCCTCCCGGTGTCGCTACCCGTAGCATGGCCGTCATCAGTCGAATACTCCCTGAATTTCATCCAACGTGGGCATGGCTGCGGGCACTAGCGCGAACTCGCAGTCCAAAGCGCCCACCACTCGAGCATAGGCGGCCATACCTACAGATAGATCGCCTCGCTCTATCGCGATAACTTTCTGACGGGTAACACCGGCCAATGCCGCCAGCTTGGCTTGAGTGAACCCACGACTCAACCGGCGCTGCCGAACTTGTTGACCCAGGCGTGCAATGATAAAAGAGGGATCCATGTTCTGTATACGTAACAAATTTAAGTTAATGTAACGTATACCTAACCTAGGTAAATATCAAATCACCCCCGCAGGTTCAGCCCCAAGGCAAACACCGCCGCAGCCAGTGCAACCAGCGACACGGCATTGCGGCCTAGGTAGGCAACCCAACCCGGTGCGGCCAGTTGCGCCAGCTGGGCCTGGCATTGGCGCTGGTTGTCCAGCAGCGTGGCCAGCTGCGCCTCCATGCGGTCCACGCGTTGAGCCTGGGTGCTGGTGGCCAGGGCGAGCTTCTTCAATGCCGTGGTCACGGTGGTCGACAGGCTTTCCCGGGCCAGGTTGCTGGCGGTCAGGTTTTTCTTCAGCTCCTCAAGTTGCCCTTCCTGGGCGGCGAGCTTGTGCTGATGGTGCTCCAGGTTCTTTCTGATCACGGCCTCTTTCTGCACCCGGGCCAGGGTGCTGGTCACCAGCTTCTGGTGTTGCGCATCGATCTTGGCATCCAGGGCCGTCAGGTCGGTCTCCTGCTTGCCTTGGGCCCAGGCCAGCCGCTCCACCTCCTGGGTGCAATAGGCGTAGCCATCGGCCATCGCCAGCAGGTCGTCGATCTGCTGCTTGAATTCGCACAGCACCACCAGGGCCCCTTCCTGGTTGCCCTCCAGCGTCACCGCGTCGGCCTGCAGGCGTTCGATCTCACGCACCAGGGCGTCATTGAAGCCGCGCAGTACCTTGTTGTTGGCCGTGTGCAACTGGGTCAACAACTGCACCACGCTCTGGGTCACGGCCAGGCTCTCACCCACCTGCCTGACCATGTCGGCCAGGTCTTTGTCGTTTTTGCCCGTCAGGCCGCCCCAGAACGAATCCCAGGTGCCTTGCTGCTTGAACGCCTCGAGCTGCTCGCGCGCCCCCTTGTTGTTGACGATGGCCTCGTGCAGCTTGCGCAGCCCGTGCTCGAAGTCTTTGAGCTGGTCGTGCTCCTCGCGGGGCGCCGGCAGCGACGCAGGGGCGGGTACGGGCAGCGACTCGGCCAGCCTGACTTGGCCAAAGAGCTTGGCGGCGAGGTTGGTTGTAGTGTTGAACACCTGTCAGGACTCCTGGGTAATACGGTTTTTGTTCGATTGCAGCAGTGCCGAGTAGTCGATCGCCCGCACTGCCCGATGCTGCGCCAGGCGCTCGCGGTGGGCGCCGGCCTCACGGGCCAGGGCGTCGACCGACTGGGCGTATTCCATCAGGCCCTCGGCCATCAGCCATTCGTTCTCTTGTACCTGGATCAGTTGCAACGCCGCCGCGCGCTTGGCCTCCAGCGCTTCGTGCCAGCAGCTCTTGAAGTCCACCAGGAAGGCCACGATGGGTGGCACGACCTTTTGCAGGTGGTAACTGCACAGCCCGAAACCGATGGCCGCGATCACGCAGGAAATGTACGGCGCAGCCACGCCGACCAGGGGCAGCAACTGCGCCTCGATGACCGGCTCGATGCCGTCCCAGAAAATCAGCGTGCCACTGACCACCACGGTTTCGACGATCTTTTGGATGAGCTCTTCCCTTGGCATGGACTGGGCACCCTTGTAGAGCTGCCAGGCGCCATGGGCGAGGTCGAACAGGTTGCGGCTCAGGTTGTAGACCTGGCGGACCGCCTTGGACAGGGCGTTGACGATGAACTCGACCACGCCGTTGAGCAGCTTCAGGGGCGCGGCGACGATACGCTCGACCACGGCCCAGATCTTTTGCAGAAAGCGCTCGACTCGGGCCTTGAGGCGCGCAGTGCCGCCCATGAACAGGTCGACCAGTTCATCCTTGATGGCGATGATCGCGGCAGCGGTCAGTTGCTCGAATACCTGCCACCCCGAGTTCTTCAGCGCCTCCTTGCCAGCGCCCATGGCCACCTCGCCGGCACTGCCCATCGCGTCCTTCATTTTCTTGGCTTCGATGTTGCTGCGGATACCCTGCTCTTCCTTCAGCTCTTGCTTGCGGTTGACCGGCGGCTTTTCGTTCTTGATCAGGAAGGCTTCCAGGGCGGCGGCGGTTTCGGCCGAATCCATGACCACGAACTTGACGGTGCACCCGGCCTCAAGCTGGTCCGCCAGCTTGTAGGGCTTGCGGGTTTCGCTGTTGGCCCGGCCGCGGTATTCGTTCATGTGCCCGTCCTGCCAGCGCTGACGCATGTTGGTGCTGTCACCGATGTAGGCCAGCTGGCCGCTGGCGTCGTACACCACGTACACGCCGGGCTTGTCGGGCAAGTCGTTGAGGCTGGAGGCGTCGTTGGCGCTTACCGAGAGCGCGCCGTCGAATTGCAGCGTGGCCAGCGAACCGATACCGGCCGACAGGCTTTTGAAGAGGATTTCTTTCCAGGCGACACCCCGGTTGGCAACCTGCATGGCGCTTTGCGCCGAGGTGGCAGCGAGGGTGTCCTTGCCGGCCTGCAGCGGGTCCGGTGACTTGGCGTTGGGCTGGGAATTCTTTTTGTTGCGAAAACCGGCCACGAGCTTGCGGTTGGTGTTCTCGATCGCCCGGTCGACAATCAGGTTGGCGAGCGGCGACAGCGTCCTGTGTTGGTATGGCTGGTTCATCATCCCTATCCGGATAGCTCGATCATGGGCGGCAAGCTATCAAAATGACATCATCGGATCCACTGCCGGGATGCTTGAAATGTCGAAAAACTGGCGTTTTGGAGCTGCATGGCAGCCCCAAGACGCGGGCGATCAATCCACCCGCACGAACACCTGCTTGGCCATGTTGTTGCCGCCAATCGACTCCAGACGCTTGCCGCCATCCAGCACGCGCACGTTGATCAGCGCAACGCCGTTGGCATCACGGGCCACGACCACATCGTCCTTGCGCTCCCACTCGTCGACCTTGATTTTGTTGCCCGCAGAGACGATGTAGTCACTGGAGAACTCGACCGTCTGCTTGCCTGCGCTGAAGCCCATCACAGTGGTCTCGGCCTCGTAGGTGCCATCCAGCGCATCGTTGCCGCAGCCAGCCAGTACACAGAATGGCAATGCTGCCAGCACGTATTTGAAGCGACGCATAGGTATTCCTTGTCAGTCATTCATCTAAAGAGGCGGCGGCACGCCTCGCGCCCTGGGCCAAAGCCGGGTGCCGCCAGAACGGCAATCAACCCTTGGCGGTACCCACCAGGGAGTCGATCAACATCGCCGAGGCGGTATCGCCGTTCTCCAGCACCAGCTGGCGAATGGACTTGCCGAACCCTGCCAGCGGCGTGTCGAAGGTGAAGTCGGACTTGCCCTGGTAGCTGGCAGCGAAGCGAATCACGTTGTCCGACCAGCTTACGCGGTGCCCGCCTGCAGCCAGGTTGTAACCGTCGAAGAAGGCTGCGGCCACGGGCGTGGTGCCATCGACATCCGCCGCATTCAAGTTCGCGCCAGCCGCGATCAACGCCTCGGCGTAGCTATGGTCGCGCTGGGCCATGCAGGCGTGCAGGGCCGTCTCGCCACCGTAGGCCTTGGCGTTCACGTCACTGCCCTTGAGCAGTGCCTGGAACAGCGCTTCAGGTTGCTGACCCGCGCCACGGCGACGTTGCAGCTCGCCGGCTTTTTTGCAGAAGGTCGACAGCGCGGTATCGCCATAGACGTTGTGGGCCTTGAGGTCTTCCTTGCCGGCCAGGGTGATCATGTGGGCGAAGCTGCAGCTGTTGTAGTCGCTACCTGCCAGGCAGTCGATCAGGCGGGTGTTGCCGTTGACATCCCGGCCCATCGGGTCGGCGCCAATCGATACCAGGTAGTCATAGGCATTATCGGCGGCGCCGACGATCAGCGGCTTGTTCTCATGATGGATACGTTGGTTGACGTTGATGCCGGAGCTTTTGAGCAGGTAGGCAAAGGCGTCCAGGTCCTTGATCTCTTTCGCCCAGTCCGAATTGCGCGCCTGGCCTTGTGCGGCATCCCATACGCGCATGGCCATGGGCGAGGTGTCTGGCGGGCTGTCGATATCACGCACCTGGGCATACCCAGGCTGATAACTGACCCACACGCCCACTTGCTTGTCGTCCTTGTAGCTGCCCTTCTCCGCCACCGTGCCGGCCGGCCAGCCGCGGACAAAGTACATCTCGGACAGGCCGTTTCTGTTGCCTGCGCTGTAGGTGACCTTGCTGGCCGGTACCGACGTGCCATCGGTGAACGCCGTCCAAGTCTCACGCACGCCTTCGAGCTCGCCGGCCTTGTAGGTGGCGCGGTCTTTCAGGTTGCCCTTGTAGTCATAGTGCTCCACCGGGCCATCGAGTTTGCCGGTACCGTCACTGGCAAAGGTTTCCAGCAGGGTGAGCTTCTGCTCGCCGTCGATGACCCGCCACTCGCGCTGGGTGCCGACACGGATGGAGGGCTTGCGGAAATCAACGGTCGGCAGCACCGTGCTGTCAGCGACCTGCAGGCCGGTGGCGCAGTCGTAGCTTTGCTCGCTGCGGCGACCGCCTTCGAGGGTCAGAACGTTTTCCAGATGGTCGGCGAATTCACCCTTGCACCAGGTTTTCTTGGGGCCGACGAAGGCACCGTCCTGCAACTGGCCTTCGACCAGCAGCTTGCCATCCTGGTCGAACTCCTTCCATTCCCCGACCGCCTTGCCGTCTTCCACCTTGAACGACTGCAGTACCCGGTCACCTACCTTGTGCACCACGGTGCCATTGAGCCGCTCGCCGGACTTGCGCTCCAGGTACAGCGCATGTGGCGAACCGACAGTGCCGGTGTAGCTGGTGACTTCGTCGAAGTTGTATTCGGAGTTGCAGCCGGCCAAGGCGGACGCCAGGGCACAGAGAACGAAACGCTTTTTCATGAATATCCTTGTAGAAATGCGTGCGGGCTGGTGCTGGGCATGGCTTCGCCAACGCTCAGTACTGGCCGGGGTGTAACGGGGTTATGCAGTGGCGGGCAGTGCGGCTGGAGGGTCTCTATTAGAAGCGCATCAAGAAGCTGACCATCCCTGTAAAAACGCTCTGGGATGCGGGTTTTGGCGGGATTATACATAGCGGCCTAATAATGGCAAAGCTAATGGTCTGTTTGCTGCTGGCTTTGAAACCTGTGGGGCCACTTCGCGGCCCCAGCTGGCTCAGACAGCCATCAACTGATCGTCCAGATCCGTCAAGGCTTCGCCAAAAAAGGCCTTGAACAAGTCCGTCGGCCGCTGGTTTTCCAGTAACCCAAAATGCTCTCCCAGTGCACGGCCCGTGCGCAGAATCAGCTTCGCGGTTTCAGGTTTCGCAGTATCAGGGTTGCCTGCTAACCCTGAGCGCACCAGCAACTCGGCAGGCGATACCGAATGCTCAAGCGCCAGCTCGGCAACCTTGCCACTCAGGTACACGTTGGTCAGATAGACCTGCTCGTACTCGTCACCTGCAATGAACTGCGCAACGCCGCCACTGAGCACTTCCAACCCTGGCGCGCCCCCCTGCGCGATGCACGCGAGTTGCTCGAGGTTGAAACTGACCAGGTCGAACTCGCGTGGCTGCAAAGGTGCACAGTACGCTTGTGCAGTGTTGGCCGTGCGGCCCTTGACCTCGACCTGCCACTGCCGGAAGTCCTTCAGGCTTACGCTGTGCCCGGCAGCCTGGCTGCAGTGCAGATAGTCGATGAACACCTGCGGGAAGGTCACGCTGGTCGGCACCCAGGTCGAGCGGGTGCTGCCGCCCCCGGCGCCTTCACTGGACGCGGGCGCATAGGCAGCCTCTGGAAGCAGGCAGCGCAGGTCATAACCCAGCATGAACAACGCCGCTTCGAAGCTGTGGCTACGCGCCTGCAGCGAACCTTCGAACAGCTGCCCAGCGCCCGCCAGTGTGGCCTGGATGATCCACCCCAGCTCGACCTGGCTGCGCGCCCACGCATACCCCGGCACCGCCTTGGTGAAGAACTGCGGTGCTTTTGCAAAGCCCAGCGCCCCCGGGTCACGCACTTGGTCACCGCGTGCCCCGCCAGACGGGAAACGCAATTGCGCTGGGGTGGTTTTGCCTTGGCGGTACAGCGCATAGAGCATGGCAATGGCGGCGCCGACCCGGCTGTCGTAGATGGGCGAGCCGGTGGTGTCGATCAGCGAGTGGATCTTGGTCAGCCCCGCATCGAAGCGCTGGATGCTGCCGGCATTCAGCGCAGAGAGCGTTTGGCCTGCGCCCAGGTCGAACAACGGTCTGCACGCCTTGAGGTAACTCACCAGTTGCTGTTGCTGGCGTAGCGCCCCCAGGAACGGGATGGCCCCGCGTACACCGCCCCACTTCAGTACGGCGCAGCAGGCGTTGTAGGCCGCATCATCGCAGCCTGACGCCAACGCTGCCGCCAACCGGCTGCGCAAAAGCTGCAACGAAGCGGTGGTGCTGGCCCAGTCCATGGACGTGACCCACTGCCCGGTTTGTGCATCCTGCCAGGCACTGCCCCAGCGATACAGCGCCAGCACCTGTTCGATACCCACCACCCGCTGATTCAGGCCGCCCTTGACCTGATGGCTGGGCTTGAAGCGCAGGTGCACATCCAGTGTCGGCAAGTTGACCTGAAGCCATTCGATGAAGCCACGCACATCCGGCTGCGCAAGAAACGTGTTTCGATCCATCTGTTCACTACACCCTACAAGAAGATTTTCTGCTGTCTGCGGCACTGTGCATTCAGTCCAGGTTCAACCACGGCTTGAGCTCCGCCCTGTTCGCCAGCACCAACTGCTGCGCCTCGGGCCTTGCATCATGCACGTTGGGGTTCACCTGGAAGCGCTTGACCACATACTTCACCAGGGCCTGCGAGCTGCGCACCAGCAACTGGCCGTCGGCCATGCCAAAGTCCACCTCGATGATGGCCCGCTGCGCCTGTGTCAGGCGCTCGTCCGGCTTGAAGATCACATCGACCGGGGTGTTCCACTCAAGGTCATGCTCGATGCCGTTTTCAGTTTCAGCGTCGTGCAGCTCTGGTACACCGCGCAAACGGCTGAGGACGAAGTCGCGGTACATGCGGTTTTTTTCGCAATAGGCCCGCACATGCCAGCGCATCCCGGTGTACACCAGGGTATGCGGCGCGATGGTACGGCCTTCGGGCTCCGGGCTTTTGAACGACACGTACTCGATATCCAGGCGCCGCTTCTCGCGGCAGGCCTTGAGCAGCGGCCGCAGCACCTCGGGCTTGACCGAGCGGTCCGGAACCTTGAGCACCTCGGTGTGGGCGTAGGCCAACGCCAGGCCTTCGATGTGTGGTGCGCGCTCGTTGTTCTGGTTGAGCAGGTCGAGGTAGGCGCTGGCACTGTCGTCGATGAACAAAGGTTTGAACTGCCGCGTCGGCACGTAGCCTTTGATCTGCTTGTCGTACACCAGGTTCTTCGACGCGTAGTCGTTGATGTAGGTGTTGATGTCCTTCGAGGCCTGCTGACGACTGATGCCGAAGCTCTGCATCAGATGATTGGTGGTCAGGCGGCCTTCCCACCAGACCACCGTTTCAATCAGGCGGTAGCGCAGGGCCAGGTCCCAACGGGTTTGCTCCATGCGTTGCGTGCGTTTCATACGGTTTCCTGCGTGAGGAGCAGTAGTGCATGCTCAGCCAATTGACGTGTCGCTTAATACTACGTGTCCACCCAGTTTTAATTCAAGGCTGGCTTGATATGTAAACTAACCAGGCATATGCAGCCCAGGCCACCTTGGCGACGCGCACCCCCCTGGTACTGCGCCCACGCCCCGCAAGCTGCGCCCATGCGGGCAAAACACACTGCCATCTCGCCTGTCATCCCCCCTTCAACTGCCCTGAATAAACCAGTGAAACCTGCACCATTCCTTTACCTGTACAAGTCTCCAATATAGACATGTAGCCAAACTAGACATATCTTCCCGCTACAGGCAAACCGCCACTACTCAAGGAAGCAACCATGGACGCCCTCGAAATCACCCTGCTTGGCACAACCGGCATCACCCTGCTGATTGCCTGCCTGACACATGCCCGCCAGGGTGAAATGTGGAACCTGCTGCAGGGCGATCGCGAACTGGAGCGAACCGCGCGCATTCACAAGCAGGAGAACAACGAGTTGCGGTCTGCCCTGCGCGCCGAGCGCGAGCATGTGAGCCAGTTGCGCCGCCAGGTGCAACTGCTGCTGGGGCTGGTGCCGGAAGGTTGAGGCCTGCCCCGCCTGCATGCCCGTATACTCGTTACCAGCACCCTTCACGGAGCACGTTCATGCCCTACCCCATCGAACACAAACTGGTCATCGGCGTGGCCTCCAGCGCACTCTTCGACCTCACCGTGTCTGACGACATCTACAAGACCGAAGGCGTCGAGGCTTACCGCCAGCACCAGGAGCAGAACCTGGATGAACCGTTCCCGAAAGGGGTCGCCTTCCCTTTCATCCGCCGCTTCCTCAGCATCAACCAGGCATTCCCCGATCAACTGCCGGTGGAAGTGGTGCTGCTCTCGCGCAATTCGCCAGAGACCGGCTTGCGGGTGTTTCGCTCCATCAGCCACTACGCACTGGACATCACCCGCGCCGCGTTCATGTCCGGCCGCTCGCCCCACGAGTACATCCCGGCGTTCAACGCCTCATTGTTTCTCAGCGCCAACGAGGACGATGTGCAGCGCGCCATCGACGCCAGCTACCCGGCCGGCCTGGTGCTGCCGACGCGCATCTATGACGACGAGATCGATACCGAACTGCGCGTGGCGTTCGACTTTGACGGGGTAATTGCCGATGACGAGGCAGAGAGCGTGTACAAGCAGAATGACAACCTGGACGACTTCCAGGCCCATGAGCGAGCACGCAAAGCCATCCCCCACCAGCCCGGGCCGTTGGCCGACCTTTACCGCAAGCTTTCACACATTCGCACGCTCGAAGACCAGAAGCTGGCACAAGACCCTGACTACACACGCATCCTGCGCATTGCCATCGTCACCGCGCGCAACGCACCGTCGCACGAGCGGGTGGTAACCACGCTGAAGGATTGGGGGGTGTCGCCGGACGAATGCTTCTTCCTTGGCGGGATGGAAAAACCCCGGGTGCTGTCGATTCTCAAACCCCATGTGTTTTTTGATGACCAGCGCAGCCACCTGCAATCGCCGGCGGGGGATTTGCCGATGGTGCACGTGCCGTTTGGGGTGGCGAACAGGGCGCCTGGCAAGACCAGTGGTGTCCGCTTGGTGGAAACACGGGCACCACTGGCTGAACGCTTAACGACACCTAGACAAAGGTGAACGTCAGTTGGCTCACAATCGCCATGGCCTTGGGCTGGATCGACGCACTGACCTTGTCATCCAGCGCACCGTGAAGGTGAAGGTTGACCAGGTTGTCGGCTATCGCCCGCTCCAGTTCCGCACCTGGGTTGATCGGGTAGCCAAAGGTCACCGACAAGCTCGCGCCCGGCTCGACCTTCTGCTTGTCCGGGTTCCAGAACTGCACGGCCAGGTTGGCCGAATAGCCGGCTGGCAGAATGAACACCGCACCGGTTTGCGTGCCATCGCTGCCAAGCGTCAGTGGCCCCAGCAGCACTGGGGTCTGTAGCGGGGTCACGGTGTCACACAATACGCTCACCCGGGTACCGGCCAGCCCCCTTGCGGACAGGGTGATGGTGATTGGCGCGGTGGTGAAGTTCGCCGGCACGCTCAGTTGCTGACGGCGTACCCACGGGTCGTCACTGACCAGCGCCTGGGAGCGAATGCCGAAGGTCGGGGTCTGGCCAATGAACTTGGCCAGGTCGAGCCAGTCCCGCACCTGCGGGAGCGGGTCAGGATGGGCACCCGCGCTCACCTGGGCAATCAGGTTGAAGTAGCTGTCAGCCGGCAAGGCCGGCGGCTTCCAGAGGAAGGCCTGCTCACCTACACCGATATGCCCTGCTGGTGCACTGGCCTGCGTGCAGTCCAGGCCATCGACCGTGGTCAGCGCGTTGCCCCTGAACGTTGCCGGCAGCAACAACACCTGGGCCGGCGCGAAGTACAGGGAAAGCGCATTGCTCTCGGTCTCGCTGCCGCCGTTCATGCCACGCAGGTAGTAGTAGTTGCGCGCGGCGGCGACCGGCTGCACGTTGTAGGCCTGCTCCCAACTGCTGACCGTGCTGAACACGCTTTGCGCGTTGTCCACCGGCTGGTCGCTCTGGATGATGTCCGGGCACAGGCCCAGCGGCCCCTTGAACGGCACACTGCCGGTGGAAGCCAGGTTGTTGCGCAGGTAGAGCGTCTGGCTGGCGGGCTGGCTGCTGCTGCTGAACAAATTGACGACTGTTTCGCTCATGACGTTTAACTCCCTGTAATCATCAAATGACGTGCAAGCCGTCAGCACCCAGCGGCACCACCGGGCGTGGACGAATATCGGCGGCCTCGGTGCCGGCATAGGCCCGGTGCAGGGCATGCGACATGGCGAAGTCCACCAGGCCCCGGTCCAGTGCCTCTTGCAGCTCCTGCGGCGAGCCGTCGGAGAAGTACGTCGGGGTGATGTCGATCGAGGCGCCCGGCTGCGAGTCGGGCCCGTTGTTCTTGTACAGGTTGAGGGTGAGCAGCGCGCTGAAGCCCGGCGACAGTGTGCAGCGCACGCCAACGAACTGCCCCAAGGCAGGCATGGCGACGTTGTCGATGGCGATCTTGTTGCCCTTCGAGTCCAGCTGGCTGCAACTCATCGACAGGGTCCAGCCCGTGGTCGGGAAGCCCATGTTGGTGACCTGCAACGAGTACTCGCGGCTGCCTGCGGTCACGTCGCTGGGGATGATCAGCTGCGAGGCCATTTGCCGGGTGGGCGAACGCCCGGACTGCATCGACACGTTGCGCCAGCCGAACTGCAGGTTGTTGGTGATCAGCGCAGCCATGTCCAGTTGCGAGAACACATCCGGGAACGGGTTACCGGCGTTGTTCATCCAGGTGATGAAGCAATAGTGGTCACTGCCCCCGGTTGGCGGTTGCGGGTTGCTCCAGACAAAGGTGTCGGCCGTCACCCCGATACTCGACGATGCCAGGTTGACGATCGATGAGTCGTAATGCGGGTTCGTGCCGTCCGGGTGGTCGCGGTCCGTGGGGATGCCGTATTTGGCCCACTCGCTGGGCCACTGAATGGAGGCGCAGGGTACGCCGTACAGCAGCACCTTGGTCGAGCTGCTGACGGCAGCGCCATTGCGCCCGCGTACATAGATGTAATTGGGTGTGCCTTGGGTAATGGTGCCAGGCGACTGTTGCGCATAGCTGTTCGGCGTGGCCAACGCGGTCTGGAAGTTGGCCACTGGCTGGGTGCCCGCGATCCAGATATCGGGCGATGCCGACAAGGGCGAACTGGCCGGCACCGTGCCTTCGCTGCTCAGGTTGGGGCGCAGGTAGATGCCTTTGTCGTAGGCACCTTGCAAGGCGGCTATCCGGCTAGGTGCCTGCACGGACGGCCCGCGCAGCACCTGGCCATGGCCGACCACGGGTGGGTTCTTGGTTACGATCAACATTGCCAAACTCCTTTTTGACTACATCGAACGAGTACCGGTGCGCAGCGCACTGGCATCGACGAGGGTGGGTTGGGTTGCAGCAGACACCGACACCACATTGAGCACCGTGGTCGAGGTGTAACAGATCACATCGAGGGCCGCCTGGCCCACCAGCGAAAGGCCTTCGGTAGCCAGTACCACCCGTTTCAGACGCAAGGGTTTGCACACTTCCGGCAGGCAAGGGACGATGTTCAGCGCCACGACCGAGGCGCTTTGCCCAAGCGATGCGGGGATGGCTGCACCGAGGTGGCCCAGGCCATACAGGAAGGTCGCAACCACGCCCATGTCGTCGCGGTTTTCGGGCATCTTGTTGGCGCCCAGCACAAATATCCCGTCCAGCAGCACGCCTACGCAGGTGTAGATCCACAGCGTGCGGCTGGCGCCGTCGGCGGTGGCGCAGCCAGGCACGCCGCTGGAGAAGATCCACGGGCAACTGCACAATTGCGCAGCGGTCTCCAGGGTGAGCGCGACGTAGGCGACGATCGCTGGCGGCCCTGCCTCCGGTGGCATGATGTCGCCCAGGGCAGTAAGGCTGCCGTAGAAGAAGTAGGCCACCGAGCCCAATACCCCGGTCAGCAGCGCGAGGTCGCGCGGCAGGCAACCGCTCCAGCCATCCTCGGCCTGCGCCAGCACCTGTCGGCCAGCCGGCTTGAACCCGGTGGCGGTGAGCAGCGTGTCAGCATTGAACGCGGCCTTGAAGCGCAGCACGCTCGCCTGGTCCGGGAACGGCGCCTTGTTTTGCAGGATCTTGAACAGCACCGTGCCCGGCACCGCCAGCACCAGCGACATCAAGTCCAGGGTGGTGAGGTCCGAGCCGTTGGTGATCAGCCGGTACAGGTCACTGACAAACGGAATGTTCCACTTGGCGTTCATCAGCGTTTTGAGGCCCGCGATCAGCGTCGCGACCGTTTTCAGCATCGCATCGATCACCGCCTGCACGCCCGACAGCACCGCCTGCAGCACCCCTTCGACCACGCTCATCAGCGCTGCCAGCAGCTTGCGGAAGATCTCGTCCGGCGCCGTGCCCAGGTCTTGCAGGTACACCAGCGCCTGGGCGAACGCCTGGGACGACTCGGTAAAGTCGACCAAGTTCGCCAGCGCCTCCATGAACTGGGTGAACGGGCCGTCGGTCTCTTGGATCAGCGCCGCGGCAGCCATGCTCGACTGCGCGGCCGGTGCGTTGTTGATCAGCCCGTTGTAGACGATGTTGTTGGCCACCGCCTTGGACGTGGCCGGGTCATCCGGCGTATTGGCCTGCTCGTACCCACCCAGGCTGTAGCTGCCGGCCAAGGTGTTGCGGGCCTCGGCGAACCACTGCTGCAACTGGCTTTGCAAGGTGTTGATGCTGCCATCGACGATACGCTGGATACCCCCGGTGGCGCCGACCAGGAAGTCGAAGCCGGTGTTGACGATGTGAGCAATGGCGTCATGGGTGCGCAGAATGTCGCCCCAGTTGAACAGAAATGCCAGCCATTCGTAGAGCTGCTGGAAGAACACCTTCACCGCCGAGAACACCGCCTCGGCCAGGTCGAACGCTTTCTCGACCGTGTCCACCAGGGTTTCGAACAGGTAGGTGACGCCGTCGACCACAAAGTGAAACGCCGCCTGTATCCCAGCACTGACCGTGGTCACCACAAAATCGACCACCTTGATGATGCCCTGGGCGACCCCGGCAATAAAATCACCGATGTCGGTCAACCAACTGAACCACCCACCCGACAGCGAACTGCTGCGCAAGGCCATCAGCAGCCCCGACGCCGCATCGGCGGACAAATCGGTAAAGCGCACCTCGCCATCCTGCACACTCAAATGCCAGTGCTGCTCCGGCACCAGCGCCAGGTCGAGCAAGCGCGCGCCTGCAAGCGCATCGCTACGCAACGAAACCCCAGCGCGAGGCCGGCGCGGGTCTACATACGGCGTTGCCGCCGAAGCCTTGCGGTACAGCGGGCTTGCCAACTGCATGCTGCGGCTGACCGCCTCGGCCACCGCGTTGGCGGTTTCCTGCTTGTGGTACTGATCGCGCAGCAACGGCGCACCACCGGCCAGCTTGGCGTTCATCAACTCCTCGCCCGTGGTGACGCTGAGCCTGTCCTGCACCTCGGCATCCTGACGGATCTCGATGCGCTCGCCGGGCGACATCAACGACGGCACCGCCACCAAAATCGCCGGAGCCGCCAACGCACTGACCTGCTGCGCAATCGACAGCACCCCGGCGCTGTTGGTCAGCAACCGCACCGGCCGGCGCGGCGTGGCGTAGTAGACCCCACCATTGATGGCCAGCCGCGACGGCTCCTCGGTCCATACTTCGACCGGCGTATCGGCCAGTGGCGTGCCCACTTCACTGAACAACGTGACATCTGTGCTGTACGAAGCGAAGTCCTCGATCTTGCCGCTCGCCTGCACCTGCAGCGCCGCAATATTCCAGTTACCGCTGAGGGTTTCGCGGGTGAGTTGAGTGACGGTGTTTTGCTGCGCCTGAATCGCGAACACCGCCAGCCCGCCGTCTTCCACCGTCGCCTGAAACGACTGCACGCCGTTGTATATCGGCGTCGGCTGCGACCAGCCGGTGGCTGAAGGGGCGCTTTGGCTGGCGTGGTACAGCGTATTGTCCACGCCCAGCAAAAGCGCATTCAGCGCCGGGCGCGAAGGCAGTACGGCCACCTGCTTGAACGACGACGCCACCGTCAACTGCGCCCAGCTGTACGGCTGCTTGCCACCCCCGACCAGGCAATAGGCATTGCCATCGGAAAGAACGGCCAGCACCTGGGTATTGCCCACCTCATCGGTCGCCGCCGCCACATCCAGGCTGCGGAAGTTGGCGGCAATCGCCGGCCGGTCGAGTTGCCCGGTGCTGAGGGTGTATTCGAGGATGACCGTGTCGAACACCGAGAACGCCACATTGGCGTCGCTGTTGCCCGTCCACACCGCGTTGAGGGTCTGCAACTGCAAGGTGGTGCCATTGAGCGAGGCCGGTGCACGCCCAGCCCACACGCCCCAGCTGAAGTTGTACAGCGTGCCGACCAGGCCCTTGGCTTCGATCAGCACCCCGATGTACAGCTTGTTGTTGATGCGCGTGGTGGTGATACGCGCAATGCGGATGGCATTGGAAGGCAACGGCACGTCGATCATTTTCACCGCCGACCAGCGCGACGCCGATGTGGGCTGCTCGACGCAGTACAGCAGGTTGGTGCCTTGGGCGGCGAACAGCACGATGTCGCCGCTCGGGGTCAGGCCGGTGGCGATCACCTCACCGGTCAGCCCGGTGGCTGTCGCGCTGTTGGCCGTGGTGCTTTGCGGGTCGGGGTAGATGTTCCAGACCTCGGTATTGCTGCCACTGGTGAACAGCTCCACATCGCCACGGCCATTGACGATGGCCGATGCCGAGCTGCCACCGTGCACCGCACTGGCCACGCGGTAGTTCTGCATGAAACGCGATTCTGGGACGACGGTGACGGGGGTACGGGCGTGCGGGGGCGACGACGCTAATCTTTCCATGATTTGCTCCGGGGGGCAGGTTGGTCCATCGACGGAGAGAGTAGGAGCGTTTTGACAGGGGGCTTCGTTTATTTTGGAATACAGAGGGTAGCGATTTGCTATCAACTTCCTCTATGACGCTTCCACACTGCCTGTAGGAGCGGGTTCACCCCGCGAACACCGGCAACGCCGGTGCCATACCCCGCCAGTGCAAAAAATATGTTCTGATCTGCACAGCAGGCACTACACAAGGAACCGAGTGATGAACTGCCATATCCGCTTGGCGAAACCAGAAGATGCCGAGGACATAAGCCGCGTCGTGATAGCTGCATTACGCCGGTCGAACGCAGCTGACTACGATGCCGGCACGATATTGCGCGTGGAAGCATCGTTTAGCGCAAACGCCATTCTTGAACTGCTCACTCGACGCCTGGTATTCGTGGCATTGAATGAGGGCCAAGTGATTGCCACCGCCAGCCTTGACGCAGATGTGGTCAGGAGTGTGTTCGTTGACCCTGAATTTCAGGGGCATGGGGTCGGCAAGCAGATGATGGAGGTGATCGAAAATGAAGCGATTGCCCGAGGGCTGGAAGGGTTGCGAGTGCCCTCTTCCGTTACTGCTGAAGGGTTCTATGCAGGCTTGGGGTTCTGCAAGGTGCGGGATGCGTTTTATGGCGAGGAACGTACGATTGTGATGCAGAAGCGGGTGATAGGGCAGTGATTTAAATGCATGTTCTCAATCTGAAAAATCACGATATTAACATAAGTAGTCGTGGCTCTTCCGAGCCACGCCAGAGCACTTAGCCACTTGAGCCAAGTCCTGTTACTTTGCATCCTAAGCTCGATGCCGAGCTACGGCCTTGCCCAAATGCTCGAGATTAATAAGCGGTGTATGCATGCGTTGCTCTTTCATACGTTCTTCCGCACAGCCAACCCTTACATAATTAACCAATGAATTGACTGCCAAGGTACCAAAAATGGGCACGATCACTGTCAAAAGCATCAGATATTCAAGATCATAGCGAAAGACGCCAACCACAAGGAACGGAGCAAGCGCAATCGCGGCGAGCACAGCATACTTCAGGCACTCCCAAAATTTACGCCACCGTCTGGAGAACGCGGCCCTGTATCCCTGCTTGAACTCCATCTAATTGAACCTTCAAATCCATGTGCAATAATTCTCCCTTCTCATTTAAATTCAGCAACGCTATGGGGGCGCCAATCAAGCCAGATGCGTCGCTGGCCGCTTTAACTGCGGCAACTCAATCAAACGCCCCGTTCACAACCTCATAAATGATCCCGGTCGCGACCGCCACGAGCAGCAAGTCCACCCCCGCCTGCACCCACTCGTAGCCCTCATAATGAGGCAGTTGCCCCAGCAACCGGCCATCCAGCTTCTTGGCGATACCCGGCGGCAACGGCTTGCCGCGCGCCAGGTTCTTTTGAATGCCAGGCGGCAATGCAGGGCCTGGGCTCCAATAGCTGCGATGGCCACTCAAGATGCCCAGCACATCGCCTCGGTCGATTGCTGGCCCGCCGTGCCAGTCACCGCCACCCGAGCTCGACTTTTTACCGCCAGCATTGCCCTGCCCTTGGGAATGCTGGCCCTGCCCCTTACCTTGTCCGTGCCCTTTGTTATTGCTGTTACCGTTTCCCGGGTCGGCATACGAAGCGCCAGGGGCCACTAACAGCGCCACTGAGGTTACTGCGGCAATCAACACGTGCAACTTGGCCATTACGACACCTTTTTCAGTGAAGCGGTTTACTGAACTTTAGGCCATGCGGCCATTGCGTAGCTGCGGGCTAAGCTAGTTTGGACATGCCCCAGCCATCCGGAGCCCGCCGATGGACCCTTCCAAACCTGCACAGCCCTCTGTCTGCGAGCCTTCCGAACACGTCGACCATCTCAGGTTTCACCGCGCCCATGCGCACATGCAACCGGTGTTTGGCAACGACGCGTTCGCCCGCAAGGCAGAAGCCTTCGCCCGCTTCTTTGGCACGCCCTTGTTTCTAGGGTCACAGTCACTCGTGGTACTGATCTGGGTGGGCATCAGCCTGTCAGGGCTGTCCGATTTCGACCCCTACCCCTTCATTCTGCTCAACCTGGCGTTCAGCTTACAGGCAGCCTATGCGGCGCCCCTGATTCTGCTCGCTCAAACCCGCCAGGCCGATCGTGACAAGGCCTCTTCCGAGGCAGATGCCCGCCACCGCGAGGCCATTGCCATGGCCAACCAACGCCGCCAGCGCGATGCTGAGACGCACAGTAAACAATTGCAGCAGCTATTGGAGGTGAATACCCATTTGACCGAAGCCACCAAGCAGATGAGCGAGAGGATTGAAATGCTGACCTCGCAATTGCACGCGCACTTATTGAGCGCAGGGGGGCGAGTAGCCGAGCACAACGACTAACCGTCAGGGAGCCCCACGGGCGTCGTGACCTGAAAGAGGTGGCACCTCTACGCCAGGCACGGCCTCATGGCGCAAGCAATTACTGTTTCTGCTGCTTCATGGTCTGCCGATGCAACTCAATGAACGGCGCCTCGGCCGGGTCGATTCGGTCCATGCCCGCCGCAATCCGGTGCCAGTACGGATACTGCGGCGCAATCCGCGTCACCCGCTCGAGCAATTGCTGGTCTTCGGCGGTCAGCAGCAGCTCCACCGCCTGCAAGTTATCGTGCAACTGTTCGGCCGTGCGCGCCGCCGTGATCACGCTGGTGATACCGGGCCGGTCCTTGAGCCAGGCCAGGCACACCCGCGCCGGCGAGCAGCCATGGCGCTGCCCCACCTCGATGAGTGCCTCGATGATGTCGTACGCGCGCTCTTGGTCGTGCACGTAGGGCTCTGGCCAGTCATTGCCCTGGCGCGTGCCGCTCGGGGTCTTGTGCCCGCGCCGTACCTTGCCGGTCAACAACCCCTCCCCCAGCGGCCCCCACACCAGTGTGGCGATGCCCTGGTCGAGCGCCATCGGCAGCAGCTCATACTCGGCCTCGCGCGCCTCGGGGGTGTAGTAGATCTGCTGGGTAACCGGCTGCTGCCAGCCCTTGAGCTGGGCGGTGCCGAGGGTTTTCATCATCTGCCACGCGGTGTAGTTGGAGGTGCCGAAATATCGCACCTTGCCGCTTTGCACCAATTGCTCCAGCGCCGACAGCGTCTCTTCAACTGGCGTGATGCCATCCCAATTGTGAATCTGGTAGAGGTCGATATGGTCGGTGCCCAGGCGCTTGAGGCTCGCCTCGCAGGCGCGGATCAGGTGATAGCGCGAAGCCCCGCTGTCGTTGGGGTTGTCGCCCATCGGGCTGCGCGCTTTGGTGGCCAGTATGATCGACTGGCGCCGCTGCCCCAGCGCCTGGCCGACGATTTCTTCGGCCAGGCCGTGGGAGTAAAGGTCCGCTGTGTCTACCAGGTTGACCCCAACGTCGAAGGCCATGTCGAGCATACGCCTCGCCAGCGTTACATCCACGCTGCCGGTTTTTTCGAATGCGCCCCGGCCGCCGAACGGGACTGTGCCGATGACCAGTTCCGAAACCAGCAGGCCGGTATTGCCAAGTGCGCGGTATTTCATGGTGAGTACCTCCAAATGCAAACGACTTGGAAGTACCGACGGTACAGCGTGCTGAAACGTTCAATCCGATCGTTTACGAGGGGCTTGATACTCATAGGGCTGTTCAACGCTCTGCCGTTCCTCGTCCGTGGCGTCATCACGCGCTGGCCAATCTGCGCCCTCTTGCTCATTCATCAGCGGGTCGTCATCAGGGTTCGGGACTGTAGGGCTGTCCGGGTTCACGGCAGGGTCGGGCGAAGTGGGCAGGTCACGGTTGCTGCCGCCTTGCGCGGTGTGATCACTGTTCATCGCTGTACGCCTCGGAAGAAACGCTGGGTCACCCAGCGAGCTTACGGATGCTCGCTGGACACTGAATTGTTGGCGTCGACATCCCTCATCTCTTCCTCAATCGGCGACTCATCGTCCGCCGGCAATGGTACTTCGCCTTCATCAGGGCCAGCCTTTTGCGCCGCGTCATCCTGGGCGTCCTGACCCGAGCCTGGGTCGCCGGGTGGAGGGTTCCAGTCTTCCGGTCGTTTCTCGGACCATTTTTCGCCCGCGCCCTGTTTGGGTTCAGACTCAGTCTGCTCCAGCCCTGACCCATGGGCCGCGCCGACGTCAGGTGCTTTTTCTTCTGGGCCTGCATAGGGCGCATCGGGGCCGTTGTGATCAATTGCCATGATAGTTCTCCAGTTTGCGTGCCAACGCCTCAATAGAGAGAGCGTGCCCCCGCAGCGCCTATTGGCGCTTCAAACCGGGGTGCACGACTACACCGAACGCCCCGGCCTCATTCAGCGCCCGGGGGGATACCGTCCTTGTTCTTGTCCTTGAGCTTGGCCTTTTCCTCTTCCGTGGAATGCGCCGGTACCTGGCTTTGTTGCGTATCGTCTTTGCGCTCAGTCATCGTGCTGCCCTCAGGTTGATGAACGTTAGGCACCCCTGCAGTTGGACAGTTCAAGCGAATGTACGACGCTGGCCGCTCACGCCTGCGCGGTGAAGACCGGCTCGCCGTACACAGGCTTTGCATTGTCGGTCAATGCATTACTTCATGGCCGCATCAAAGGCTCGATACCGATCCACTTCTTCACGGGGTGGTAGCAGAGCTCGATGGGTGGGATCGGCAGTTTGCGGCCTTGGGCCTCTAATGCGCCCAGGTGAATGGTCCACTTGGCATCGGCGTTGAACTTGTCCGTCTGGAAAATCACATAGGCGGAGCCGTAGCGTTTGTTGTTGGTGATTTTAGGGATGTTGCGGTGCACTTCGTCGCTGTTGATGTCGTAGGGCGACGGGCGTGCTGAGGACGGGTACACGAGCGGAAAGTCGTAGGTCTTGTCGATGCCCAGGTAGACCTCTGGCCGCGCATTCAGACGCGAGCCGTCTTCGACCGTGATATAGGCCTGGCGGCTGTCGTACAGGATCGGGATCGGCGGCTCGCCACGGTTGGAGGTGGATGAGGGGCGCTGGCGGTTTTTGTTGTAGGCGATGAGCTGTACGTAGAACTCCGGCCGCGAGTATTTCTCGCCGGGGTAGTTGACGTGCAGGCCTTGCGAAAATGGCCGGTCGCTCCACTGGGCGGCGTGGTCGTAGAGGTACGTTTCCAGGTAGAGGGTGGTCTCGCCTTGCGGGCCAGGTACTTTGAACTGGAACTCGGATTGGCAGAGGTCCGCGTAGGCGGCGCGTTCGCGCTTCCAGGGGACGCACGCGGCCAGGGTGGTCATGGCCAGCAACAACAAGAGCGAGCTTGCGGATTTTAAGTTAGTCATGACCTTCCTTGGTTTGAATGCCTGTCACGGGTTAGTTTCGAAGCCCGAGCGTTGCGAGTTGTTGCGGCGAACGGCCTAAGAATCAGATTTAAACCCTATCTTGTAGTCCATTTCCCAAAGATACTCGCTGCGCCTGTTTTTCGTTGCGGTCGTTTTATCAGCATTTTAGTCTCGCCCGGTCGTTGCACATCAACGACTAGCTTTGACAGGCTGATGACGACCAAACACCCAGCTGTGCCTATGGCGGCTGTGTGTGGGGCACCTCGTGTGCGCCGGTTTGGTCTTCACCGGTCTGTCAACCCATACACAGCTGCCTCCACTTGTTTGACAGCAAGCGCTGGTCGCTCCATTGAGGACCAAATGATGCTGAAGATAGTCCCCGATCCACCCTACAATTTTCACTCCCTGGAAGACACCCTCATGATGGCCGCGGACTACGCACTCTGTGCCGAAGCCGTTGACCAGCAGGCGATGTTGATGCAACCCAAGTCGCCCTCCTCCTTGTTGATCATGACCTCGATGCACGAGCTTGAAACCTTGCGCAGACTGCTTGAGGTGGCATTGGCGCAGGTGCAAATGCCGACTGAGCCGGGAACGCGGCACTAAGGGCATCTACGCCCGCGACCTGTCCATCGACGGCCTGATGGAAGACAACCCCCAGTTGCTTTGGGCCTCGCACTACCTCTGCGCCCTGGCCAAGGCCCTGCTCGACGATGCCGAGCTGGGCATGCTGAAAACTCAAAAGTAACCACTTGTGGGAGCGGGCTTGCCCCGCGAAGGGCCGCAAAAGCGGCCCTGCAACTCAATTACCACCACGGACTCATACAGCGCCCAGGAATGCAGGTACCCGCCTGGCGATCCCCTGCCTGCAAGCCCCCTCCCCACAGTCAATTTTTGTAAATTCTAGGTAAATTATTATTCACATTTTCTTTTAAATGATTCTCGTTTGCGTTAATGTCCCGCCCCGATTGCATTCTGCCCCTGGAATCCAACCGCTCGACAAGGACAGTTACACGATGCCATACCCACCTTTTTCCCGTGCCCTGCTCACCGTCGCACTGCTCGCCGCGACTGCGGTGCAGGCCGAGGAAATTCACGAGCTTGAACCGCTCCCCGCCACAGAACTGCAAGCCTCGTTCGTCACCGCCACGGGCGGCGGCACTGATGTGCGAGACGCACCGGCTAGCGTCAGCGTTATCACCCGGGAAGAGATCGAGCGCCAGCCGGTCTACGACCTGAACACCCTGCTACGCCGCATCCCCGGCGTCACAGGGGGTTACGGCCCCGTGGGCGAGCAGTCGAAGATCAAACTGCGCGGCCTTGACGACAAATACACCTTGATCCTGGTGGACGGTAAACGCATCGGCAGCTCCGCCGACACTAACTACCGCCGTGATCTGGGTCGCCAGGACATCAACTGGATCTCGCCGAACATGATTGAGCGGATCGAGATCGTGCGCGGGCCGATGTCGTCGTTGTATGGCTCTGACGCCATGGGCGGCGTGATCAATATCATTACCCGCAAGGTATCCCGTGAGTGGAGCGGCTCGCTCAACGTCAATACCACGATCCCAGAAGACTCCGACCGCGGTCAGACCAACCAGACCAGCGTTAACCTCTCTGGCCCTGTCACCGACTCCCTGGGGCTGCGCCTGGGCGCCAACCTTACTCGGCGCGCTGCCGACGAAGCCGAGCCGCGCCTCGACGCACTAGGTGACTTCGTTTACAACGACGGCGCCGGCGGTTCCAAAGACCACAGCGTCAACGCCTTGCTTAATTGGCAGATCAACGACAACCATGAGTTGTCCTTCGAGGCTATCCAAGGCGTGGAGCGTTCGTGGTCGTCGAAGAAAACCTTCGGCGACTGGGGTGATACGGTCGGTGAGGGCTTTGGTGCCGGGCGCCTGACCCGTGATAGCTTCGTGGTCTCTCACCACGGCGACTGGGGCTTTGGTACCTCGCGTATCGACGCTTACCTGAACAAGTTCGACAACGAACTCAGCGAGGGCAAGGCCAACTCCGAAGAAAAAATCGTCGAGGGTAGCCTTAACATCCCGTTTGAACTGCTGGTAAACCAGCGCCTCACCGTTGGCGGCCAATGGAAACGCGAGCAACTGACCAACACCGACACGCTGGGCACCGTACCGGTTGATTACCAAGGGGCAGCGGTGGGCGGCGCGGACCTTGAAGGCGACTATTCCGCGCTGTTTATCGAGGACGAACTGTTTCTGCTCGACAACCTATCGCTGACGTTGGGCAACCGCTTCGACCACAGCGACGAGTACGGCAACCACAACAGCCCACGTGCTTACGTGGTGTATCACCCTCACCCTGACTGGACCGTACGTGGTGGCGTGTCACGCGGCTTCCGTGCCCCCAGCCTGAAAGAAGGCAGTGCTGGCGCGGCGACCAACTCTGGCGGTCGCGGTTGTACATCATTGCGCCCGCTGGGTTATGTGACCGGCAGTTGCTGGATGGCAGGCAACCCGAACCTGCGTCCGGAAATCAGCACCAACAAAGAGATTGGCGTCTCCTTCGACCGCGACGGTTGGGAGGCCAGCCTCACTTACTTCCACACCGACTTCAAAGACAAAATCGAGTATGCGCCGCTGGGGTATTTCCAGGGCCGCTGGTGGACCATGCTGGAAAATGCTGACAAAGCCCGCACCCGCGGCTGGGAAGGCAGCACCAAAGTGCCGTTGTGGGAAAACGCCAGCTGGCGCACCAATGCCACCTACATGCTCGAAAGCCGCAACCTGTCGACCGGTGAAGACCTGATCAGCTCGCCGAAGCTGTCGTTGTACAGCGCCATCGACTGGCAGATCACCGAACGGTTCGGTACCGAATTGTCAGCTCAGCACGTGGGCAAGCAACGCGGCCTGGGTACCGACTTCGTCAAGCCGTACACCACGTACGATCTGACCGCCAACTGGGCAGCCACCCACTGGCTCACCCTGAATGTCGGCGTGCAGAACCTGCTGGATGAAGACCCGCGTGATGACTCGACCAGCTATTACGTGCCTGGCCGGGCGTACTTTGCAGGGATAACTACTTACTTCTAATTGGCAGCGCACAACCCGGAATTCGCGCTTTTACGCGAATTCTGGGTTACTTGTGTGAGGCGCCGTCGGCGCTCAAGCAGCAGCGACCCGTTCGCCATCACCGCTGACCTCGAATTGCCCCACCAGCTTCTGCAGCTTGCCGGCATCCACCTTTACCTTCTGCGCGCTGTTTTGCAGCACCACTGCGGTCTGGCGCATCTCGCTGGAGGAGTGGTTAACCTGTTCGATGGTCTTGCCGTACTCGATGCTGCGGCGGTTGAGCTGCTGGATGATGGCGAACATGCCCTCCACCGCCTGGTGAAGTTGCACGTTCTCCGACGACGCATCCTCGGCCAGGCGCAAACTATCATCGACATTCTGCACGCCCTCCTCCATAAAACTCACCGCTTGCTGCGTTTCGTTCTGCAGGCCTTCGACCATGTGCCGGATATCGTCGGCCGCCCGTGCGGTGCGGGCCGCCAGACTGCGCACTTCATCGGCCACCACCGCGAACCCACGGCCATGCTCGCCCGCCCGTGCCGCCTCAATGGCGGCATTTAACGCCAGTAGGTTGGTCTGGTTGGTAATGTCGCTGATCAGCCCGGTGATATTGCCAATCTGCGCCATGCGGCTGTCGAGCAGTTGCACACTAGAGGCCGAGCGGGCCACCACATCGCGAATCGATTGGGTGCCCGCCTGCACAGCCAGGTACTGCTCGCGGGCGCGGCTGACCACCTCGTCCATGGCCTGCTTCATGTGTTCGGCGCTGACCGAAGCCTGCTGCAGCTCACCGAGCTGTTCCTCCATGATGATCATCATCTGGTGCACCGCATCGGCCACCTCGACAGAGCTCACGCTCGCTTCCTGGCTGCGCCCGAGCATCATCTGGTTGGTGCTGCCAACCGTGCGGCTGGCCTTGACCACCTGCCCCACCACGGCGTCCAGGCGGTCGATGAAACTGTTGATCCAGCGCGCCATGTCGCCACTCTCGTCATTGGCCAGGGCGCCAGTGTCCAGGCGCTGGCGCAGGTTGCCCTCACCCTCGGCGATGGTACGCAGCACACCGCTCATGCCGTTCAACCTGGCCGCCAGGCGCCTGGGCCCGAGCACGCCGAACAGCAGCGTAGCACCGACCATGCTGAGGGCCTGGATGGCGTCGTTCACCCCCTGTGGCAATCCGGCGTAATGCTGCACCAGGTAATTACAGCCGAACAACCCAACCATGGTCGCCACGTAGGGTTTCATCAACCGGTAGCTCAGCGAACGGCGGCGATAGACCTCCTCCAAGTCGGCCTCGCACATCATGCCCCAACGGTCGAGCGACCCTGGTAACTGGAAGGTCACGCCCTTGCCGACCACCGGCACATGGCGGTAGTCCGAATAACCCGGGTAAGTCACGAACAGGTTGGTACCACGCCGGATGGTTTCCCGCACGCCGGGGTGCAGTTCACGCGTCGCGGGGTCGGTGAAGCGCAGCTCCAGCTCGGTATGGCGCTGCACCTGCACCGTGCTCCAGGGCGTACGCACGCCGCTCTTGAGGTTTTCGCCATGGGTAAACGTCCCGTCCTCAAAGCGCGAACGGGACAAGGCGGTGCCTGGTTGCACGGTCGGGTCGAAACGCGATTGCACCATAAACAGATAGTTGTCGCCCGACTCGGCATAAATATGCCCGGCCTCGCGCTGAATCAGGTCGCCCAGCACATCATTGGGGACCCGGCCACACAGGCAGCCCAGGACGTTGCCCGCGTGCCTGATCGGCTGGTAGAACATCAGCGTCACCTCATCGTGAAAACGCGACGAGGATGGGCCGATCTGCAAGGTCATCGGGTCGCTGTAGGGCCCGTGAAGAAATGGCGCTTTCAGGCCTTGGGCCAACGCCGCGAGCTGCTCGCACTGCGTACTGCCACGCTTTGGCCAGGTGGATACCCTGACGTTGCCCGTGCAGTCAATCACACTCAGTTCCGAAAAATCTTCGGCCTGTGCCAGCTTGTCGAGTAATGCCGAGGGCTGAATATGAGCGAAGTCTGCTGCCAGGCATTCCGCCAACTCTGCCAGGTGATCCCATTGTTCGCGCGCCCAGTTGTGCAGCAACTGCACCCGCGTCTGGGCAATGGCTTCGAACGTCTGCTCGATTTCTACATAGTTCGAACGATTGAGGCGGCACGCCCACCTCATGCTGAACTTGCCGGCTTTGCCGAACCAGGGCAGCCAACCTCGCTCGCTCGATGACAACTGCATGGAACTACTTGAAAGCGACATTAAGTTCACCATAAGCGACACAGATATCAAAATGCCAGCAACTTCCACGCCAACTGTAATCCAAGCGGAATGCCGGGTAGTGGCTACCACTAGACGCTCACTGCTGGTGCATGAAGGCTGTTATTCCAGGCCACTTCGCACCCTGAAGGGGCGCGGAGAGAATGAAGCGATCTTACGCGGGCGGCCAGGCTGGATCGGTGGGATGTTGACCCAAGCGGATGTTCGGGTGGCTGAAAGAAAGCAACCGAAATGTCACACACTTCGACAAGCTTGCATAAAGCTACACCGCCATGGTCTCGTTGGCGTGTTCCATGCGCTGTCTGCGACACCTTGTTTCAGACAGCGCATGGGACTGCCGATCTGCTTTAGAGGTTCAGGGCCTCTGGCTGAGAGCGGCCTTACAGAAAGCGACCGTTTTCATGTGACCATCACGCGAGGTAACTCGCAGGAAAGCCCCTTCATGGTACGAAAAGCAAGCCCCGCTGCCACCTCGGACTGGGTCATACGTAGCGCTCAACCCGGCAGCGTGGAGCGGATCGAAGCATGGTTCGGCAGCCATGGCTACGACCCGCATCGTCACGACACCTACTCGATCGGCCGCACCCTCGCCGGCGTGCAGAGCTTTCACTACAAGGGGGCGCTGTGCCACGGCGTACCGGGTAATACGCTCGTCCTCCACCCTGACGAAGTCCATGATGGTATGGCCGGTACGGATGCAGGCTTTCGCTACCGGATGGCCTACATCGACCCGGCGCTGATTCAAAACGTGCTCAGCGGTGAGCCACTGCCCTTCATTGCCGGCGGGCTGACCCGCGACCCGCGCCTGTACCGCGCCAGTGAAGCCTTCGTGCAGGCACTGGATCACCCACTGGAAACGCTGGAGGAGCAGGACGCCGTCTATGACCTGGCCATGGCGCTGCGTGCGGTCGGCGGCAAGCCCCGCGGCCGCAAACGCCTGGACTACCGCTCGGCCGAGCGCGCCCGGGCGTTCATCATGGAACACCTTCAACAGGGCATCACCCTGGAGATGCTCGAACAGGCCAGCGGCCGCGAGCAATGGAGCTTGTCACGCGACTTCCGCGCCCTTTACGGCACCAGCCCCTACCGCTTTGTCACGCTGCGGCGCCTGGACACTGCTCGGCGGCTGATGCTGGATGGCTTCACGCTGGTCGATGCAGCACTGGCTGCGGGCTTTCACGATCAGAGCCACATGACACGGCACTTCACCCGCAGCTATGGCGTGTCGCCATTGCGCTGGCTGGAACGCTTGCGGCCTTCCCGCTGACTTGCAGGATCGTACAAGAGCGGCGTGCGTTGGGTTGGGTAGGCTGATCACCTCAACTACAGAGGATCCGTCATGTCCGACGCCAACACGCAACGCGCATCATGCCCTGTGAACCTGACCCAGAAGGCTTCACTGATTGAACAGCAGTGGAGCCCCAGGGTGGTCGCGGAAATGAACGACTACCAGTTCAAGGTTGTGCGAATCGAAGGTGAATTCATCTGGCATTCGCACCCGGAGACCGATGAAGCGTTTCTTGTGCTTGAAGGCACCTTGCGCATCGATCTGCCAGAGGGCTGCGTGTATGTGAACCCCGGCGAATTGTATGTCGTGCCACGTGGGGTGGAGCACAGGACAGCGGCGCAGGGGGAAGCGAAACTGATGATGATCGAGCCACGCGGCGTGGTGAATACCGGCCATGAAGGGGGTGAGCGGACGGCTTTGAACGACGTCTGGATCTGAGTTGATCGTCTCAATAGACGATACCGGGATGCGCGTAGACCCGCGAGCACACTATGCATATATGGAACTAAGATCCTCAATGCTGTAGAACTTCGTGAATCCGGCGCTTTAATAGCTATCGCTTCAGAGGACCGCTATATGGGCATCCGCAGCTTAGCGAAAAATCTGCCTCCAGACCCCGCCAAAGAGGGCTGGGTGCTTGGGTGGGGGGTCCTGCGGGATAGACATCCATGGCATTTTGTCGACGTCTATGCAGACCAGAAGACAGCCAAGGCGGAGGCGGAGCGCCTTGGAGATGAGTACGTCGTTGAGTACGGGTCACACCGCCTTGGCTCGAAGGAATTCATATGCGGTACCACCCTGCCTGAAGGCTAACGGCAGCGCATCTGTCCGCCTGGCCAAGCATCCAGCGTGGATGGAGCGCCCGCAAAGGTGCCGCTGTAGAAATGGCCTGGGTCAAAGAAGCCAAGTTCATCAAGGTCACAGGCGTGCAGAAGCGTGTCATCAAGACCTACACGTTCGAGGAAATCCCCGAGGCTGCTGAGGTGGCGCCATGACCCGCCTTCCCCTCTGCCTCCTGCTGCTGGCCACCGGCGCCAGCGCAACCGAGAACGTCATCGACGTGCAGCACGACAGCAAGCGCGGCGTCACCTGCTACACCCTCAACGGCGTCGGGATCAGTTGCATCCCCGACAGCCAGCTCCGGGCCGGCAACGAGCGCCAGCTCTCCCCGCACGAAACCCAACCCGAACCTACACCCGCTCTGGCGCCTGGGCGCTGGATTGATGAGAGGTATCAGCTGTGAGCGCAGTAACT